>JANXLS010001130.1 GCA_025355035.1 Planctomycetota bacterium
GAATGGAAGTTTACCTGTGGCGCACACAATCTGCTGAAGCTCTGGCGAAGTTCAAGATAGTCTGAAAAGCGAAACAAAAAAATCCGGCAAAGTAACACGGACCGTTAGAATACTTGTCGCGTTGGTTTGAGCGACAGGCTCTTGTGGGCTCTGAAACGGTTGGGCACAATTGGCGGATGGGTACGTGAGGCGAATCCACCGTGCTGCGCAACACGTCCAGCAATGCGTTTCCCTTAAACGGCGCTGCACCGCTTAAGAAAGAGTATAGCGTCGCTCCAAAACTAAAAACATCCGCTTGCTTACCGCATGACTTCGCATTCCCGACTTGCTCCGGGGACATGTAGCCGGGCGTTCCCATGCATGCGCCTGCTTTAGTCACTGTTTTTTGAGCCAACTTTTCACTGCGCGCCAATCCGAGGTCGGCTAATTTTGCGGCAGGGAAATTCAACTCGGTGCCCGCAATCGGGACCAGAATATTGTCGGGCTTCACGTCGCGATGAATAATTCCTGTTGCGTGTGCAGCGGCGAGTCCAGCACATGACGCAATGCAAATATCCAAGGCAATGGACTCGTCCAGCCCGGACGCACCGGTTTGTTTAACTTGTTCCAACAATCGTTGCCCGGATGCTCCCTCCACGTATTCCATGACGAGGTAAAACAATCCATTCTCTTGGTTGACATCAAACACACCGACCAAATGGGGGGATTGGATGCGAGCGGCAAGTTGCGCTTCGCGTTGGAATCGACTGACGATGTCAGGACTGCGTTCAGCCAAATCGAAGGGCAGTACTTTTACAGCGACGCGTTTGTTGAGACGTGGATGGATTCCCAAATATACAGCACCCATTCCACCTTGTCCCAGTTTGGCCAGCAAGGGAATGCCACCGAGGGACGGACATACGTGTTCCTGATAACGGATACGCGGAGCGGAGTGTACCAATTTATCGCCGGATAGATCCTGCCTCGGGACACTGGCGGGTGCCATTTCCAATCCGAGTGTGCACTCGTCTGCCGCGGCGATTGTTGCGATTTGCGTTTTTTCGTCAGAAAATCGCATTGTCGAGGGAGTTTGTTCCGATTCAATTTGCATTGAACGATCCTCTCCGTCAATGTGAGACGAGTACGCAGAACGATTGAGGGATAACTAACTAATACTAGTTTGCAGGGACAGAATCGCTCCGTCAAGTGGGGAATGTAGAATACGCAGACAACGGTAACAGCGGGCTATGAAACGCTGTGGTTAGGCGGGACCTTTTAGGTCCAGGTGGCGGTAGAGGGAGCTGAGGGAGATGCCGAGGTCTCGGGCGGCGGAGCGTTTGTCGCCGTTGTGTTCGGCG
>JANXLS010001139.1 GCA_025355035.1 Planctomycetota bacterium
CTTTGATCAATTTAACCAGTCGATCCTTCGGCAGCGTACGCGTCCAAACGCTGAAGTCTTCGCCGACACTGACGTCGGCTCCGGCTTCGATCTTGCGGTCGGCGTGGTAGGCGTTGACCAGATCGCGGATCACGTTGCCGATTTTCTCGGGCTTCAATCCGGTCGCGGTCATTTTTCCAACGTGGCCGGCACCTTCCAGTGAGCCGCCCAAATACAGCGAATACACGCCTTCCTTCTGCCAGACGCCGGGGCGTTGAGCGCCCATGAAACCGATCGCGGCGGAACTGTTCTGACCGCAATTGTTCGGACAGCCGGAGAAATGAATCGTCAGGCCCTTCGGGATGCCGCGTGGATCGTTGATCAGTTCCTGCGACAGCGTTTTCGCAACGGCCTTCGTGTAGAAGATACCCTTCACGCACTCGTCCATACCGACACACGCGATCACGTTGGGCGCAAGTTCTGCCTCCTGCATCGACCAGCCGTAGTACTGGACGAGCGCTTTCAATTCTTCCGCAGCCGCTTCCGGCACGCTTTGAACGTGCAGATTCTGGCCCTGCGTCAGACGGATCGTCGCGTTGTTGCGGCGACAAAAACCGATCAGCGAAATCATGTCTTCCGCGCGCGCATCGCCGACGGGAACCATACACTCGACGCCGTACATGCCCGTCTTCTTTTGCTTGTAGAACGGGGCACCGAGCTTGCCGCCCCACACGTCGCTGGGTTGCGCCTTGAGTTCGAACTTCACGTGGCCAATCTTGGCCAAATAGTCTTCGAAATGTTCCTGCCAGGCTTCGCGATACTTTTCGATACCCCATTTTCGAACGACGAACTTCAAGCGCGCGGTGGTGCGGCTGTCGCGGTTGCCGTAAAGACGGTGCGTTTCGACGACCGCTGCACACGCGGCCGGCACTTCACTTGCCGGGATATAGTCCAACATTTTTTGAGCGAGGATCGGCTGCGCTCCCAAACCACCCCCGACCCACATTTCGAAACCCGGACCTTCTTCGGCGACGCGCTTGGCGTTCTTCGACGGGAAGAGGCCGATGTCGTTGATGCTGTTCTGCCCCGCATGGCGGGAGCAACCGCTGAGCGCGATCTTGAATTTGCGCGGCAGGTTCAAGCAGCTTTCGTCCTTCAGAAAGTATTCGTAGAGGTACTTGCGCAGCGGTTCGACGTCGTAGACTTCATGCGGGCAAACGCCCGCGCACGGAACGCCGACAATGTTGCGGACGGTGTCGCCGCAGGCTCCGCGCGTCGTCATGCCGATGTCGCCCAATTCGCGGAGCATGTCGGCGGCGCAGTTGATCAAGACGCCATGCAATTCAATATCCTGACGCGTGGAAATGTGATCGATGCCGTTGCCATATTTCATGGCCATGCGCGAAACGGCGGCGAGCTGGTCCAGCGAAATGATGCCGGCGGAAATCTTGATGCGGACCATGAAGAAAGGCGCTTGGCGCTGCTTGTAGAAGCCGACCCACTTCAGGCGCGTAAAATCTTCCTTGGGGATTTTGTCGTATCCGCCCGCCGACAGTGTGGAGACGTCGGGGATAATACGGATGCGTTTAATTTCTTCGTCGTGACTGGCCATGAGACTCGTTCCTTATTCAAGAATGTTCGGAATCGATTGTAACAAACCAAGCGCGGCATTCCAGCACTATCGGCGCGCGCTCGGTCGAACGCTGAGATGATTCCTAAGCCCACGCTTTCACGCTTTCTTAAAAATTCGCTTGCAAGGGATTTTTCGTCGAACACTATTGGCATTTACATCTGCACGCATTCGGTCGCGAGACGAAACGTAACGTCAATACAACCCCGGGCTCTGAATGGAACTTCGCTTCGGCAAAAAACGCAAACAGACGGCAGTGATGAAGAACATTCGCAACGCCGCCGCTCACCCGCCACAGAACGACCTGCCGGGGCTGGGCAACTTCGCGCCGGTTTCGGACGTGCTGTTTCGCGGCTCGCAGCCCTCGCGCGAAGGCTTTGAACAGTTGCGCAAAATGGGCGTCAAAACGGTCGTGAATCTGCGTGCGTATCGCGGCGATGCCGGGAAACTGAAAGGGCTTGGGTTTCAATACGTTCATCTCCGCTGCCGGGCGTGGTTACCCAGCGGAAAGAAAATCGCGGAGTTTTTGAAAATCGTCGAAGATCCAATCAATCGACCGGTGTTCGTGCACTGCTGGCACGGTTCGGATCGCACCGGGCTGGCCATCGCATCGTACCGGATCATGATTCAAGGCTGGTCGCTGGAAGACGCTGTCGAAGAACTGCACGAATTTGGATTCCATCACCGCGTCTTCCCCCAGATTCTGCGCTATCTGAAACGCTTTGACGCCGATTCGATGCGCAAGCTCGTCGACGACACGGGGAAGCCGGAGTTCGTTTGATTTTTTCACGTCGCGTCAAATGACGCAAACGCACGTGTGAGTAAAGGCACAAGTGAATGCCCAGGCTTTTTTCTGGAAAGGCAAAAACCGCGCCCTAAGATCAGGAACAGGTTCGAGTGCTGAGTGCTGAGAAACAACACTTATAACTTAACACTCGGCACTCAGCACTCAGCACTCAGCACTCGACCCTTCCCACTGGAGTGATAAGGCATGGCCCAGATTGACGTACTTTTTCAATTGATGATCGAACGCGGCGCGTCCGATTTACTGCTTTCGGTCGGAATTAATCCATGCTTCAAACTTTCCGGCGATATTGTGCAATTGGAAGAGTTCGGCATCGTTTCGGTGGATGAAGCGGAAATGGTGCTGACCGAAATCATTCCAGAACGAAATCAGAAGGAATTCAAGGAAATTCACGACACCGACTTTGCCTATGAACTGCCGGGGCAGGGTCGATTCCGCTGCAACATCTTCCGCAACCGTTTGGGCATGGGCGGCGTC
>JANXLS010001148.1 GCA_025355035.1 Planctomycetota bacterium
ATATGGCGTTTACAAGTTTGCAGGGGCAGAAGACCAGTGACGATACGAATGTTGTGTTCACCTATTCGGACGACTTAGGTAATTCGTGGGTGACCCCGTATATCGTCAACGATGGAAATCAAGTCGTGGGTCGAACGGGTAGCACCAGCCAGTTTTTGCCGCGAATTGCTGTTGATCCGACAACGGGATACGTGGTTGTTTCGTACTACGATTGCCGGAGGGATTTGGGCGTCGTCGGCTCTGGCAGCACGGACACGATCGAAAATAACGAGACGAATTTTTATGCCAATGTCAGTCTGGATGGCGGGACGACGATGTTCCCAGTCATTTTTTCGCCTCAAATTGATTCGGTTGCCAATCAAGCCGTCACACAAACATTGAATTCAGTTCGTGTCACGACCACCGGAAAGCATTATTTTGCACCGAGAACATTGGTTGAAATTTCAGGCGTCGTCGATGCAACGGGAAAATTGATCCCGGAATACAATGGCATCTTTGTTGTCGATTCCGTTCCGCAGGCGAACGTGTTTACGTTTACGAGTACGAATTTGTTCAATGGTGCGGCTCCAATTGGTGGAAGCCCGCCGAATGGGACTCAGCCTGCGATCGCCGCAGCAACGTTGAAACTCAGCTCCGGAACCACGAACGCCTATCGATCGAACGCCAAGAGTCTCAATCCTACGGCAGATTTTGGGGAATACTCCGGGCTGGCATTCTACGATGGTTCGTTTATTTCCGCTTGGTGCGATAATTCCAACAGTGCTCTGAACACGCCGGTTGATAGTTTGGACAAGATGCAGATTTACACCTGCACGGCAACGGTTTCGCCGTTTCCGGGCGTTGCACCAAGCAAATCGAGCAAGGCTGACTTGTTTGTCAGTTCAATTGATTCGTACTCGCCCTCGGATAGAGGTGACAAGAATTTGAAACAGTACGCGTCGAATCTGTTGACGCAGCCCTATGTCGGGCATCCGTTTGTGCTCGCTGTAACAATCACAAATCAAGGTGCCGGAGACGCGGGACCGTTTTACGTGTCCGCGTTCGCTGATCCGAAATTTGTTGGCTACGGAATTAAGACGCAGACGGATTTCGCCTACCCGGATCCGAGCAACCCGAATAAAGTCGACTCGCGATTCATCGCGGGAATACCAGCGGGCACATCAACCATTGTTTTGCTGACAATGGAATACGATACCGCTGGCGACCACACGGTTGCAATCCTGGTGGATTCGCAGGGAACCAATGTTGATTCAAATGGAAACATTACTTCGCAAGGGGATGTAGCGGAGAGTGATGAAACGAACAATCTCGCAACGCAGCGTATTTTCGTTTATTCACAAGGCTTGGACATTGCAGTGCGACAATGGGTGGACCAATCGGTGACGCCGGTTGTTCCGTATGCTCAGTTTACGGCCAATCAGACTGGGATTGCTCCGCTCAATAAAAGCAATTTGCCGGCAACAGGCGCGACATTAACGATCAATACATCCACGGTCAAAATGATAACGACGACACCGATTCCTTCAACTGTGACGAAAGTTACGGTCTCAGGAGTAGTGGATTCAACCGGAATTTTAAATAAGAATTTCAACGGAACTTTTACGATCACATCGCTGGTAAACACCGCGACGAACAGCACGTTTACCTATGATGTATCCAGTATCAGCGGATTGGCGACTGTAACTGCTATTGGTGGAGGAGGCGTGGTTAGCTATGATCCGAGCCCGGGGATCAATGCTCATTTTGACTTAACCATCGTCAATACGGGCAATCGAGACATGGGCAGTTTTAAGGTGTATTTTTATTCCAATCGCATAAATCCGCCGAGCCAGAACGACGATCCAGATGTAAACTCAGACCCGAAACCCATCACAGTTAATGCCGGATTGGCTGTCGGGAATTTTACAACGTTGACGTTTGATTTAATACCTCAGAACACTCCGCGCGGAGGTCGTGCATGGGTCTTTGCGAATCGTGACAACGTGAATACCGAAGTCAATGCTGTCAACAACATTGCTTCCGTTACGTGGGGTGTACCAAACGATCCGCCAGCGATTAATTCCTCGATGACCGCGAATCCGACTTCGGCCAACGTCGGTGACACAATTTCGTTTGTCGTAGGAGCCGCTGATCCCAACGGCGATCAGCTGTTCTATCTCTGGGATTTTGGCGATGGAAATACTGCGTACACCAAAGAGGATCACGTCACGCATGTGTACAGTGCTCCGGGAAAGTACGCTGTAACGGTGACTGTTTCCGATGGCCCGTTCAATGCTCGAACGTCGTCGGCGTTTGTCAGTATTTTCGATTCGACGACAGTTGATTTGGGCTTCGTCATCGCAAAGTCGGGGTACATCAGTTTAAAAGTTCCATCTCCATTTGGAACGGCAAGAACGCCGATTCTGAATACGACTCAAGTGGATAATATGGTGACAGTGACAACATCCAAGGCGCATGGCCTAGCGGTCGGACAGCCCATTACGATTTCGGGCGTGAACGTCAAAAAATACAATGGAAAAGTGACGGTCGCTTCCGTCCCGTCGAGTACGACGTTCACCTACGCAACGAAGCCGGGTGCCAGGAGGCGGCGGGCTGAGGCGGCGTCCGTCATGACGTGGAAGCCACGGTCCAGGCAGATGACCTTCCGGTCTACCTTTCCCGCGTTGGCTTCCG
>JANXLS010001185.1 GCA_025355035.1 Planctomycetota bacterium
TGGAAGTCGGAGCAGTTGGGTTCTTTTTCTTCTGAACGTTCTTCGACTTCGTATTTGACGAGCATTTCCAAACGCCACGGCGGAACGGGCTGAATCTGCAGGTAACGGATGGAGGTATTGCCACCGGACGCGCCCATGCGGCGGTTGTCGGCACGGATCCGAGCACTCTTGACCAACTCGCGGAGCTTTTCGCCAATGGCAAATGTGCGATCTTCAGATTCAGGCATGCGCGTGAGATCGCCGATGGGCATGGTGCCCGCTGCGACCACTTCGATGGGGCCGTTTTTCTTCACGGCCTTCAACACGACGCCTTTGATGGCTTCCGAACCGATATCGATGCCTGCCGTTGTAGCCATTGAAACTCCCGTACTCAGCTGCCGATGTTTCGATCGAAATCAGTATCAGCAGGAACAAGCCGATTAAATTGTGCGAACTGCCGCTCTCAGATTAAACCGACGAGAGGCGTTTAAGTAACGCAAAAGCGGACGATGGCACGTGCCATTGACCTTAAAAAGGAGGGCGGCTTTCAGCCGCCCGACGTTGTGGATGATAGTGAAATGTCTGGGAAGGCGCTCCTCCGTATTAGACTAGCAGGGTGCTGAAAAACTGGCTTCAGGCGAAATTCGAGCGATTTTTGTTCGGATCGAGGCGCAAACTCCAAGCGCTATCACAGGGGATAACGCTTGGAGTTCGCAACGAAGAGCCGGACAAAAAGCGCCGAATTTCGACCAAGATAGTTTTTCAACACCCTGCTAGCGCAGCGGAACAATTTCGCCGGCGTTGTCGACCATAGCGGCGCGATCTTTCGGCGCCGACGGTCGGGACTCACCGGTTGATTCTTCGACCGGGACGATCCAACCGTTGACCGGACGCGTCGGAGCGGACTGGCGTTCAGCGTGCGCGTTATTCAAGCGTTCCATTCTTTCGCGGTTCGAGAGCTGAGTCAAGCGGTCGCCGCCGCGTTCGACGAAGACCTGGTTGCTGCGGCTGCGGCCTGCGGCCTGAGCCATGCCTTGGGATTGCGCGTAAGCCTTGGCCGGGTCATTCGGGAATGGGGTGATTTTGCAGGTCTTGCAATCCGGTCCGACACCGCTTTCGAACGGTGCGGGGTTAAGGTTCTCCGAGAAAGGCTGATGTATCGGGAAGTCGTCGTTGACCTGGCCGGGCGCTTTGTTCGAGCTGCCTTCGCGGATGTCCACGTCGTCAATCATCGATTTCGTGTAGTACGTTCGACCGCTGGGCGCGATGATGCTGGCTTCGACGATAATCATCAAGCTGCGCTTATCCTTCGTCTTGTCGTTGGACTTGAAGAGGCTGCCGAGGAACGGAATGCGGCTGAGACCGGGAACGCGATTCTCGGATACTTTCTGCGTGTTGGTCATCAATCCGCCGATGATGCAATAGCCGTTGTCCTCAAGGCAAACGTCGGTTTCAAGGCTGCGTTGATCGATCGACGGGCGACGAATCTGCGTACTTTGACCGTTCGAATTGGCAGTGCTCCCAGCGTCAAACGTTTGGAATTGCGCAATGGTCTGGCCGGGCGACAACGCGTCGATGATCGGATTGA
Organism: Planctomycetota bacterium; assembly: GCA_025355035.1. GTDB lineage: Bacteria > Planctomycetota > SZUA-567 > H5-PLA8 > H5-PLA8 > JANXLS01. The sequence goes on from JANXLS010001185.1 coordinate 1,568, forward strand.
GGTGCAGATTGATCGTCTTTAAATCGCGGCCAATCGAGGGCGTGACGGTCAGGGTAAAGCCGATGTTTTCGTCTTCGAATTCGGGGATGAATCCGCCCGTGCTTTGAACGGCTGTTCCTTGCCCGGCGATGTTCGTGTTTGTGATCGGGCGCAAATCGCTGATGTAGGAGAAGTGCGTCGTGATGTCGACGACGGCCTCTTTATTGTTGATGGCGAGGACGTGAGGGGCGGAGAGAATTTTCGTACGCGAGCTGGTTTCGAGCGCGGCGATCGAGAGAGCGTACGCCGGATCGGTTTTGCGTCCGACGAGGTTTAGAATCGTCGAGCCGGGCGAACCCGCGGCTGCTCCGAGAATGTTTGCACCCTCGCCGAATGAGAAACCGTGAGTCGGATTCTTGATCGTGGATGACTGAGTCGTACTGGGAGTGCCGGCAACGGTGGGGCGGGTCAGCGCGCCAACGCGATTGTTCAAACTATTCAGGTTCATGCCGAGGGCAACTTCGTCCGTGTATTGGATGTCGAGAAAGCGCGTTTTGATCAGGCACTGGATCGCCGGTTGATCGAAAGCATCGAGGAATTGGGAGATGCGTTCGTGGCCTTGCGGCGTGGTCAGGACAGTCAATTGATTCGACTGTTTGTCCACCATGTAGTCGGACCCTTCGGGCAACACGTATTGGGACTTTGTGTCTTTCATCCATTTCAAAACAGTTTCGAGATAGGATGGCTCGAGTTTTTCGCCGCCCGCACCGCCTCCCTGTTTATTCGCGCCGCCTTGTTGTTGCCCACCACCGCGACCGCCTCGGCCGGAAGCACCGCCGCCATTTCGTCCGCCGCCGCCTCCGCCCCCTCCCCCGCCGCCGCCCCCTCCACCGCCGCCAGAATTGGCAACGGTGCTGACCAATCCATAGTGGAGTGGATAGACGCGTGGGTACATAATTTTCTTGAGATCCGTTTCGGAATTCGCCGTGATCCAGATCGAATCTTCGGTGACGTTGTATGAGATTCCGTCGTTGTTGCGGACGATGTATTCAAGGACTTCGCGCAGGCGTAGGTCGTTGACATGCATCGTGATCGTTTTACCGTCGAGCGCGCTGGGGTCGGCAATGATGTTGACGCCGGTCAAATCGTAAAGCGTGTTCAAAACGAAATCGAGATCCGCTTTTTGGAACGATGCAGTGATTGGCTGTTCGAGCGCCAGCGCAATCTTCTGCCTGCGGCCATAACCAGGGTCGTCGTGTCGGCGCGGAAGATAGGGGCGCTCGGTTGGAATCTTGGGCGTAGGAGCGGTCGATTCTTCGTCAGTTTCCAAGATATGCGTCCGGTCTTGGCGATCGCGGGCGAATTCGGCGATGCGTTCATCCTTGCTATCGAGTTGACCGCGGGCGTTTCGGCGGAGTTCGGCGGCTTCGACGCTGGACGGATCGGAGCGAAGAATGTCCTCGCAAATGTCGTAGGTTCGCTTGAAATCGCGCTCTTTATAAGCGCGCTTGGCTTCGAGCAAGTTCGATTTCGTTTGACTGACCAGCGTGCGGCGATCTTCGGCCATCTGACGGTAGCGTTCATAGGCAGGCTGCAACGGTTCGCGCTTGGCCGGCGGAACCAGGCTATCGTTCTGTCCGTCACGCGGAGACGGGTAGTTTTCCGACGGGCCGAGACTGCCGTCGGCGGCTTCCGGAAGTTTGATGACGCCGGATTCTCGCGAAGCCATCCCAGGATCGTCGAGCCAATATTTCGTGCGCGGACGGGACGCTTTTGTCGTCCCTTCGGGCTTGTTATCGCCGGGTAACGCCGGAGCCGTTTTATCGATTCCGCGTGGTCGAACAGCGGGCCCAACTGATTCGACATTTTCGACGCTGGGTAGCGTGGGCTGAACGGGAACCGGCGGATTGGGCGGATTTACATCGAGTGCCCGCGCACTTGTGCCGATAAAAAGACAACAGATCGCTGCCGCTTGGAGTTTACTGGCACATGACGATCTGAAATGCGAGACGAAAGCGCTGTAGGCGTTCATCAAAGTCCCCCCCGGTACTTATTGACAACTCATTAAATTGTCGAAACATACTAATCTGATTTGCGGACTAGCCTTGTGAAAGACTAGCACACACAATCCCAGCAAAAAGTCACTCTGAATCGCGACCATCCGAAACGAAAAATGCAAGTAATCAGGTATCAAATATAGCGGTTTTCGTGGGTGAATGCAAGGTGAATATGGGGGAGGTTTTATCTCTGACTTCGTCGTGCTATTGGACATAAAAATAAACGTCGGTTCGCACGTTTGGGTTGAATGGCGGCGCGCAAAAAGTTCTGACCGCATCTGGCTTGCAATCAACGCCTAAACAGAGTAGACTAGCCTTGTTGGTTCACTCTTCGGGGGCGAACAGGTTTCGACCGGATCACAGAAGATGGAGACGGCGCGTCGAGGTTGCACGGAGGCCTCGTAAAAAACCGGGCACGTTTTAACTGCGAATCCTTTTGCAGTCCAGGGTAACCTGGCCATGGCTGCCTAACGGAAGTTAGC
>JANXLS010001189.1 GCA_025355035.1 Planctomycetota bacterium
GCGTGACGTTGGGTCCGCCGGTGTGGAGGTCGGGCATCAATGGAGCGTCATACGCGTGCGACCAAATCGGTTCGCCATTCGCGGCGTTTAAACAAACGACACTTTCCTTGCCCTTGCCGTCATGGCCCATCGTGAATGCGCGATCGCCGACGACCGCTATCGACGAATAGCCCTTACCAACTTCTTTCGTCCAAGCGATCTTCCACTTGTTGAGATCGGGTTCGAACTTTTCTCCTTCGGGAGCGATGTTATCACCGTTGGGGCCGAGCCACTTCGGCCAATCGCTTGCCGATGCCAACATGGAAAATTGCGCGACAACAAGCGAGACGGCAAAAAGTCGAGAACGATTCGGATTCATGATGGTGGGCGTCCCGTGATAATAAGATGGTGCGAACGAGTGATTGTGAGGAAACGATAGCGAGTCGCGGGACTTTGTTCAAGTGAGCAGAGATAGAATGTTCACCACGCAGCTGATGATCGGCAGACGTTTATTTTTAATTGGCGTCGTTCGCTTCTTTTTGTTTTTTGATGAGTTTTGTCAACTCTTCAGCTTCACGCGTAAGGTTCATGACCTTGGCATGCGCCTGCAGCACTTCCTTTTCGGCGTCGTCGCTATTGGTTTTAGCTTCGGACAAGATTGCTTTCTTTTTGCCGATCAAATCCATTGTTTCGTCGATACGGTTGCTGGCGCGATCGATCGATTCCTGGAAACGATTCAGGTCCTGCCGACGCCCACGGTCGGGGCCGTTGAGGGATCGGTAGTTGTAATCGTAGGTGTTCGAATTCAGAGTGGCCTTGTGCTTCGACAACTGTGTCTCGGCGTCGGCCAGATTTGTCTGGGCCGCCTTAAGCGCCTTCGCGACTTTGTCCCGAGCCTTGGTCGCTTCGGTTAAATCACTGATTGAAGCGTTCAAGCGACCGTAGAGCGCTTTGGCGCGTTCTTCCTGATCGGGGGGCACCAGAACGGGCGGCGGGACGGTGCCACGAGGGGGCGGGGGAGGCTCATCACCAGGGGGTAGCGGCGGCAGCAGTTGCGGACCACTTGGGGGATTTGCCGGTTGGGGCGTCAGGGGCGCGACAAGTGGATCCGCCAAAGGTATGGATGATTTCGGACGGGGTATATTTAACGGTTCGGTAATGGGGTCGGACGGCTCGTCTTCATCGGGTGCGCCATTTTTTATGACAACTTTGGGTTGACGCGGAGCGCGGGAAATCCATGACTTTATCGGGTCGATTGTCCACGGCCAGACGGGACCGACCGTACACAGGTAAATCACGAGTCCGAACGCGGCGGGAATCAGCGCGATGATCATCAATCGAACGACGTTTCCCAACGCGGAGAGAAAGAATGTCTGACGCTTTAGCGATTCGAAATTTCTTTGGTTCTGTGGCGTGGCCATGGGAAAAAGCCCTCCGATGAAAAAAGACAGCGCATCCGCGGCAAGAGAATTTCGCTGACGCATTGGCGTCGAAGAAAAATCTTTTGTTGCCGGATCGGCGTGTCATTTCTAAAACTGAATCCGTGCGCTACGTTATTATCATCTCGTTGTATGTCATGTGAATTTGTCTTTTCACGGCAATTGGATAGAGCAAAGCGCTCCGATCACTTCTTTTTCTTGTAAACAAAGGAGAGTCTCTCCTTGCCCTCGACGCGGCCAAGGATGCCGGAGGCGTATTCGATGTAGACTTCGTACTCGTCGTTGGCGCTGCGAAAATGCTTGTAAACAATCGGTTTGAACTCGCCGTTGGCTAGGAGGTCGAAACGCCTGGAGCCAAAACTGATGTAGCCTTCAATGTCGAAGTGCGTTCGGTCTTTATAGACTTCTGAAATACGAGAGGAACAGACCATCGTCTTCACGCTCTCGGGAATATATTCTTCAGACATTTGTCCAAAAAAATGAGGTGCTCCGACCGTCACCTCTTCGCCATCCGAGGTCAGCGAGAATTTTGCTTTGATCTTTCCGCCCCATTTCAATTGAGTTTTAATGTTTGCGGTTACAGTGAAACTCGTCTTCTCGCCTTTCTTGAGATAGATGACTTCTCCGCCGCGTTCAAAAAGGCCGAAGACCATGTCGTAGACGCCGACAGGGACTTTGAGAATTCGATGGGTGTCGTCGCAGGCAAACGAACCTTCCGGGCCGGCGAAAATGAGCGTGTGAATTTTTAAATTTTCGGAGCGTTGCGGCTGTTCGTATTTTTCGAATGGATCGATGATTCCAACGACTGTTTCTTTGGCCATCGGCCTGATCTCGACTGTTGCGCCCGAGGTATGAACGATGATTTCGAAGATGCTGTCGCCAATTTGGATGTGTTTTCCCAGAAAACAGACCGGCTGGCCTTCGATGAGAATGGCGTCGCGGCCGGCGTCGGTGTATTTGGCGTTGCCGTCATCGTCAAGCAGGGTAACGGATTTGCCGTTGAATTCGAAAGTGCGCGCGCATGCCCGAACCATCGCGAATTTCTCGCCTTCGACGATTGTTTTCAAACGGAACGCGTATTTGGCGGAAGTGCCATCGTCGTATGTCAAATCGCAGATAAATGGATCGGTCATGCCATCGGGATTGATTCGTTTCGTATCGTCGGAACTGGATTTCCCTTCGCCGGTAAAATCAATCCAGACAAAATCCTTGGAAAATTTCGCCATAATGGCGGGACGCGGTTTACCGGCTTTGTCCAAGCCGCCGTGCGGTAATCCGGAATCAACCGCAACTCCGTTGGCTGGAAACGTGATGATGTGAAGCAGAGTTCGGTCGAAATTTCCGGGGGAGATCACCTGGCGCGGAGCGGGAAGCGGCACGAATTTGGTTTCGAATTTTTTCCATTCGCCTTCGGGAGCGGCAGACATGGCTCGGCCCGGCAAAAGGGCGAATGCAACAATCGCAAACAGCGTTGAGCGAAGATAGGACAAGCGTTGCATCATATCGGGATCAGCCTAAAAGATTGAGCCGGCGTTCGGTGGATCGTCACCATATTAGACGTAAATTGCGGTTGCCAAAAGGCAAGAAAATCAGCAATGTTATGCAGCAACGACCGTCGGCGCTTCGTCTCTCTCTTTTCCCATATTGACAAATGTCGAATAAGACGCGACAAATAGGCGTTGTATTATTCGGTAACGGGGTACTTCAGACGGCATGAATCACTCAATTCGTATCTTCTTCATGGCATTTATCGTCGCAGGAGTCCTCCGCGCTGGAGAAGCTGCGCCGGAGAAACCGGCTGCGTTGCAACCCAGCACGTGGCGACCCTACAAGGAAATGCAAGACGTCTTGTATTTCGAAAGCTTTGAGCACGGAACAACGGTTGCCGAAAAAGGCAAGCTTGTGTCAGAAGAACCTGTAGCGCCCGGTGGACATGCGTGGAAATTGGAGACTGGCGCGGGGGAGTCTCTCATGCTGCTGCATCTTTCGCAGATAATGGACTTAAAGGTTCCTCACGGTATGCCTACCGCCCAACTTTTTGTTCAGATCAATATCTATGCGGAAGAGCCGGGCGTCATTCAATTCAAAGCGGTCACTCAGAAGAACGAGCAGTATGCCAAGGATATTGTCATCCCGAAAATAAAGACGTGGAACGTGGTATCTGTCAAAGTGTCGGAGCTGAAAAACGGCAATAAGGCCGCAGCGGAAGCGGAGAATGTATGGAAGGAATTGGAAATCCACGTCAAACCGCCACCGAAGAAAAAAGAAGTTCCCAAAGCGTGGGTGGACGACGTGCTCATTACAACAACTTCAAATGCAACCGAGGCACACGGCCGCGCCGTGGCGGCGGATAAAAAACGCCTTGATATTGAGAAACAATTCGAGCGCGACGGTTTCTCGTATTCGATGGCGGTTAACGAAAATTTGAAGACATTGGCCAAGGGTTTCAAGTCGCGGATCAAGCAAAAGCGAGCGATTGTCATGGGGCCGACCCCGGAAATGACCGCAGCCTTGAAAGACCAAATCAAGATCGCCGCGCCGAAATTGAAGGAGTCGACCTTTACCTTCGATCCGTTCGACGACGCGGGCGAGGGGGAAAAGCCGGTCGGTGGATTGGGCGATATGCGGACCCTGTTGTTCTACAATTTGCAGCGCGATCCGTTGAAAGTGCCGGAATTTGTTGTGTTGGCGCCGAGCGCGGATGAAGCGCTGGGCCCGGGGCGACCACCGGAAGTATTGCGCACGGCGATTCTCCGTTCCCTGGAATGCGGCACGATACCGATCGTCTGTGTTCCGAGTCCAAGCAAGCCGGAAGACAAAGAAAAAATCGATGGATTCGCCAAAACCGTCGACGCGATTTGTCATCAATTGGGCGTTCCGCTAGTCAACGGCGGATTTGCGCCGCGTAATGCAAAGGGTGAAGTTGAAGTGGTGAAGGCCGGGGCCAACCCAATGGAAAGAACCGCGTTGATGGCGATGACCGCCATGAAACACGTTCGAGACAGCATAGCGAAAGATTGAACCTTTTTAGAAAGACGGCTTAACCAAATGGGTTCAGCGCTTCGAGAATGAACCCCACTGATTGTTGAGGAATCGCACATGAAAGACTCCATCCGACTCACGTATCTTGCACTTACGCTTTGCGCCGCCGCCTCCATTTGGAGTGGCGAAACCGGAGCCAATTCCGGGCAAGTCGAAGCGGATAAAAAAGCGCTCGCTCCTGTGCTGCAATACGTCGGTGGGTGGCGCGGTGCGGGCCTTCCGAAAGAAGGTCCAGTCAAGGAAGGGTGGTCCGAAGATTCGGAATGGCAGTTCGATCTCAAGAACGGCCACGCTGCACTCGTCTTCAGTTCGGAGAAAGGCAAGTATTACAAATCCGGGCGCATTGATCCCGGCCAAAAAAAGGGAACGTTCAAATTCACTGGCGTTTCCCCCGAAGGCAAGTCGGATGAAATGATTGGCGAAATCGACAAGAGTGGCGACCTCGCGTTCGACAACGTCGCGCAGGGCGAAGGCCGCCCGTCGCGCCTGCTTTTTAGCGTCGTCGCCAAGGGCAATCGACTGTTGATCGATTTGCAGAAAAAATCGGCTGGCGGACGGTTTTCGACGTTCTGCGAAGTCAGTTATACGCGCAAGGGCAGTGGATTCGGAACGCAAGCCAACGCGCACGAATGCATCATCACCGGCGGCGTCGGCAAGATTGAAGTCAGCTACAAAGGCCAATCGTATTGGGTATGTTGCGGCGGTTGCAAGGACGCCTTCAATGACAATCCGGAAAAGGAAATCGCCGCGTACAAAAAGCGCAAGGAAGAAGAGAAGGTCAAAGACAAAATGTAAGAGGGTTTACTGCGTCCTGATTTTTGTTTTGGAACGGCGGCTTTGTGCCGCCGTTTTCTTTTCGTCGGGGTTTACGGCGGTTGGCAATCTGCCGCGTCTATCGTGAGAATTTACTTTCGCACCAAGGATAACGACGACGATTTCGCGGTATCTTTTACGTCAACCACGGCGATTTTCGGATTGCCATTTCCCAGCGTATCACTCGTTCCATCCCCATAGTAGAAATTGCGTCCAAGATTCGACGTCATCGTAATGTTCACAGGGATCGTCGTTCGCGTTGCGCCCATCGCAAGTGCAGGTTTGATACTGGACAAATCGGCGTTGTGAATTGAATACGTAAATAAATAGGTGCCACTGGCGACACCTCGACCTTTCAATAATTTGATCGAGAACTTTTCGGAAGTACTCGACAGCTTGCCATTCTTGCCGAGCGCAACATTCGCGCTATTCACTGTAATGGAGTTGACGACGATCTTGACGTAGCCACCTTCCAACGCCGCAGGCGTCACGTCTACAGGCAGGACAATTTGTCCACTTATCGACAACTTGTCTTTACCCATCGACGGTGTTCCAATGTTCATCGACAGCGTCTTAAGCAACAACGAACCGACGAAGTCCGAACCGCCTTTGCCAACGGTGATCTTCACGCTGGCACTGGCCGACGGCCCAAGCGTATCGGTGATCGTCAGTGTCGCCGTGAAAATCGAGTTGCCGGAGTAGACGTGAGTCATTGTCGTCACGCTCAAATCGTTGGGAAACGTCGCGGAGGTTCCGTCGCCAAAATCGATTTTGACCGACGCAATTGTGCCTTCCTTGTCCGACGTTCCGGCGATGTTGAACGAGGTCGTGAACGGACTTGAACCGATGTTCGACTGAACGCTTAACACTGCAATCGGCGGGGCATTTCCATAGGTGTATCCGCTTGGCAATTTCGCGGGAGAACCGACGATGATTCCGGTTCCCGTCATCGTCACATCGACAGTTGCTCCGACATGCGCCGGTGTCGTGCAGGTGATCTGCGTACTCGATTTGTTTACTTCCGACTTGACTTGTACGCCATCGAAAAACACGATCGCGTCCGTGGGGAAATTCGTTCCGTTAATTGTCACTGCCGTTCCGCCCGCGACGGGGCCGTGATTTGGCGTCACAGACGTAATCGTCGCGCGCTGCAATTTCATGGCGATCAGTTGGGAGCCGTCGAGCACGTAAATGTCGCCGTTGTCCACGTCCCACGTGATGCTGGATGCATTGCCCGAATAGTTCGGCAGCAACGGATTGTTGTCGAGAATGAGCTGATCGAAGAATTGTCCGCTTCGAAAATACGAGCTGATCCGCACCGGCAATGGGGCTTTCGCGGGGTCCGTTACCGGCGATTCGACCAACAAATGCGTCTGATCTTCAATGTCGTAATCAATCGCCAGCGCTCCCGTTGCGATGAGCGGAATCGGCGTCGTCTTGAAAACGATGGACGTCGGCGCGCGTTCGATTTCGTAGATGTTCGTCTCCGATGTTCGGTACGCCATTGTGTTGGGATCGAGAATTGAAATGTCCGCTTTTTTCGTCGAATCGATGGTTAGTGGAATCGAATAACTTTCCAGCGACGATTGACCGTTGGAATTGACCGGAGGCGTATCTGTCCGTGCTCCGAAAAAAGTCCCATCGAGGTTGATGAGCGTCGAATTCAATGCGTTGAATCCGTTAATCAGTCCGACGCTTGAGTCCACACGATAAAACCGTTGGTTGTTGGGGTCGAACGTGGCGCGAACATTCGGATCTGTCGGGATGCAGAGATATTTTTGATTGTTCGGCAGAATCACGAAGACGAGATCGCGTCCACCCGACGCCGGAACGCCGTTACCCAATGGAAAAATAGTGGTCGTGTAGGTATGCATTTGAAAAGACAGATTGACAGGAACCGAGGTGACTGTGACGAGGACTGTCATCTGGGTGCTTAATCCGTTTCCATCGATGGCCGTGGCCGTCACGACCCGCGATGCGATTTGCGTGAACGAGTGCGCCACATTTATGTTGGCTCCATTTTGAGGGATAGACGAACCGTCTCCAAAATCCCAGCCGATCGTGATCGGCGCGGTTCCAGTGACGGTAACGGAAAAATTGACCTGCGTGTTGATCGGCGCCACGTTCGGAGACGCGGTCGGGCCTGCCGTGAACACCGGGGCGGTCGCCGCTGCGTGGGCGCTGCATGTCAGAATCAACCCGCAAATAACCGCGCCGAGGCAAAGGGCCGATGTGAATCGATGAATCATATGAAATGCGTTTCCGTTTTTGAACCATCAAGCCCTACTGCCACGCCGCAACACCGCGATACATGGCTACACATGAGTGTGCGAAATGTCACCGTTGGATTATAACAATCGCCCCGCAAAAATCGCATGACGATCAATCCGGCAGGGCGGGGGAGTTCCAACCGCAATTATCGCTCACAAACACCGTCAATTGTGCCGATAGATATCTCTACCTGCGGCACCGGCCGCTTTCTGGAGGGGACATGGATTTTCAATACCGAAAAATGTGCGTCGCGTTGGTGTTGGCCCTGGTCGCATTGCTGCTGTTGCCGTCCTGCAAGGATCACGACTCCGATCACTCCGCGCACTCCGATCCGGTCCAGCCTCCGCATGAGCCTTACGTCGTGACTGCCCCGGCGACGCCGACTTACATTCCAATGACGATTCCCAACGCTCCACCGCCGTCTTCGATCGTTCAATCCGGAGAGGCTCCCAACATCCGAGTCGCCGTCTTGAAAGATGTTCCCTCGATCAAATTGACCGCTCCCGCTTCGGGCGCGCGCATCATTCTGAATGGCCAGCCGTGGCGAAAACTCTCCGCCGGCACCATGGTTAACGTGACATTTTCCGGTCCCGCGCTGTTCATCGAAGGTGTCCCAACAAACGCAACCAGCCTCCGTTTCGAAAGCCTCCTCCCCGACGAACCGTTGCGCTTGAACGACCGCGATTTCGCGCCCTGCGTGACGATGTCACACCCTTCCAATCGTCCCGGGCTGCTCGCCATCGCTCAACTGAATATCGAAGAATACCTTGCCGGCGTGTTGGCGGGGGAAGTCCCGTACGATCGCTGGCATCCCGAAGCGCTCAAGGCCCAAACCGTCGTCAGTCGAACGTACGCGCTCTCCGAAATGCGCGGTCGAACCGGGGAGGCCTACGATGTCGAATGCACGGTCATGAGTCAAGTCTTCCGCAGCGGCTACAAAAATGTCCCGGCGTTGTACGCTGCGATTACCGCCACGCGCGGCCAAGCGCTCACCAGCGGCGGCACAATTTTCCCGGCGTATTTTCATTCAACCTGTGGCGGCCACACCGAATCCGCTTCCGGAATCTTCCCGGAATTCTCGGCCGTCAAACCGCTCTGCGGCGTCAATTGCCCATTCTGTGTCCGAAGTCCCGCCTACCATTGGCAAGTAACGTTTTCCAAAGAAGTGATTGCATCGAAATTAAAGCTCCAGTTCCCAACACTCGGCAAGATCGAATCGATCACTTTTGTTGACGCGAGAGGCAGCGCAGTCGGGATCACGCCGGGCGAAAAGCGCCGAGTTCAATCCGTCAGCATCAAGCACTCAAACGGCGTCACGCAGATGCAAGGGAATGCGTTCCGACTCGCCGTCGGTCCGAAGGAATTGAAGTCCTTGCTCTTTGAGCAAATCGTCGATCACGGCGACAGCATCGATATTGTCGGCGGGGGTTTTGGCCATGGCGTCGGTCTGTGTCAGTACGGCATGGAAGG
>JANXLS010001231.1 GCA_025355035.1 Planctomycetota bacterium
CGCCGAAAGCAAACTCGGCTCACTTTTGACGGCGAACGGCGCGTCGTCACTTGAGGGCAACATCCGCAGCGAACTCAAATTGGTCCAGCGCTACCTTCCTTATCGCGAGACCGGCAAGCATTATTTTATTCTCGCCGTATCGCTTCTTCGAGAGGTCCTCGACGTATTTTCAGAGCGACACAGTCTCGGCAAAGACGCGTATTTTCTGCATCGCGCTGAACTCGCTGAATTCTCCGCGCGTAAAGAGGAACTCCAGAAAACCATCGCGCAACGCAAGGTTCGCTGGCAAGCTTTTCAACGTCTCGAAACGCCTGAAGTAATTTATTCGGACAGACTCGATGCCATCGGTCGCGCTGTTCCATCCGAACAAAGCGGAGCCAGCGTGTTCACCGGCGTCGGCGTCTCCGCCGGTTTGGGTATCGGAACCGCGCGCATCGTCCGCTCCCCCGCCGAAGCGGGCGATCTCGGCACTGGCTACGTGCTGGTTTGTCCAACAACCGATCCAAGTTGGACGCCGCTCTTCGTTCATGCCAAAGGCATTGTCGTTGAACGCGGTGGCATGTTGTCGCACGGCGCAATCGTCGCGCGCGATTTCGGTATTCCAGCCGTCGTTCTGAAAAATGCGTCAAAGCTCGTTCCGGACGGTGCGACTATAAAGGTGGACGGAAACCACGGTCGCGTTGAACTCCTGGCAGGGAAAACGAAATGATTGATGCCCTGATCCCTATCGTTCTATCCATTGTCAAAGCGCTCTTCATTCCTCTCGATTTTGCGCTCGGTTGGGTCACGGTCTTTGGCCTCATCGGCGCGTTGATCGTCGTCGGCGCGTTGACCGGTCTGGCCGTTAATCTGTTTCAAAAATACTGCAGCGATCAACAGCAACTCGGTCGCCGTCGAGCCGACATTGAAAAACTGAAGCAACTTTCGCGCGAGGCCAAGCAAGCTAACGACACTGAAAAAGTCGCGCGACTCTCCAGCCTGACCAGTCAGATCAGTTCGAAATACGCGCTCGAATCCATGAAGCCCGCGCTCTTCAGCGTCCCGCCGATGTGCATCCTGGCGATGTGGGTTGGCGCACGTTTGAGTTTCGAACCCGTACGGCCCGGTGATGTCATTGAAGTCGTCGCGTCATTTGAAGACGGAGCCAGCGGCTTCACTCACGTGGTTCCAAGCGACGGCCTGGTTCCAGAAGGCCCGGCGATTGTCCCCATCGGGATTCAAAAATCGACCTCGGGTGAAGCGCTGAATGCGATGCAGGCTCAATGGAAAATCTGTGCAAAAAAAGAAGGCTCACACGCGCTGACGATTCGCCACGGTGACGAACGCTATTCAATTCCAGTACCGATTTTTGCCAAAGGCGGTCGAGCGCCCGAACAAGTAACTGACGTCAATTCGCAATCGCCAACGCGCGATCAATTGCTTAAAGTTGAATTAAAATTGCGCGAACCGGTGCCTGCGGCGTGGTGGAATATGCGGATGCCATCGATGGGAATTTATCTCATCGCGGCGATCCTCTTCAGCCTCGCGCTGCGGCGAATCATGGGAATTCAATAGCGAACTGCTCGTGGCTATTTTTTCGTCGCAGGCGTTGGGGCGGGTGGCGGAGTTTGGGCAGTTGGGGACTTTGGAAGTTCGCTGGTCGAAAGCACGGGCGCGTCGTTATCCACGGGCTGTTCACGCAGGCCCATGAGCCTCGACGTTCCGTGAGGATCAGGAATTTCGATGCGCACATATGGCGCTGGCTTTTGATGCAGCTCTGGTATTGCGGCTAGCGTTTCGCGCCGCACCCATTGTTCGACCGGATCGCCGGCCGGAGTCGCGGGAGCCGAGTCGGGCGGGGTTTCACTCCACAGCATGCGCGCCGCGCCAGCCGTGGTCGCGCCAATCAAGAGAACGAGAATCGCAAGCCCGATGTTTCGCGTGAATTTTTTGTTCATCTTCCGCCCACCTCACTTTGCTTGAAAGATCAGCTTGACTTCCGTACCGACCGGCGGCAGGAGGTCCTTGTTCGCGTCGAGCTGCAATGGTTTTCCGTCGCTCATGTTCAAATGCAATTGCCCCACCGTTTCGTCTGTCACCGGCAGCAAGCTTATCAGAGTTCCTGTCAAATCCGCGCCATAGACTTTTTCTTCCTTAGTGGGATCGGGCTGCTTCATCACGGAGCCCGTGAAGTGCCACGTCATGCGCGGGAGGGTCTTTCCCGAGCGCAGATCGACCATCAATTTCTCGACCGCGATTAATCGTTTCTGCCCCGTCACGCCCGGCACTTCCAACATCAGTTTGAATTCGTCGCCCGTTCCAATCACACCATCGCCCACCGCCGGTTTGCCGGGCTTGAGTCCGATCGATTCCAGCGCCTTGTGAATGTCGCTCGGTTTTGAATCGTAAACCACCAGCGTCTCGTGCGCCTTTTGACCGCGCGGCGATGGGAACGTCGCGACGACTTCCAACGGATACACATCCTTCAAGTGCGCCAGCTTTCGCGGGGCGATTCGGCACGGAATGCTGACTGTGCGATTCTTCGCATCCACTTCGACGGGTACCCAATTGTATGCAATGGCAGACGGCTTGTCCGATAGACAGACGACATACGAATTTTGCGGCGTGTCGCCGTCGGGATTACATGTCGCGACATACAGGTCGCCGCCATGAACCACGGGAGATCCAAACGCCATGCTCTTGGATTGAACGTTTGGATCTTCGCTGAGTTCGAGCTTCCAAACGCCCGTGCCATCGGCGAGATTCAACGCGTGCACACCGGCGTACAAATCGACAGCGTAAACAAATTCACCGGCGATGGCAACGCCCGCGAAGAACGGCTTATCGCATTTGTATGTCCATTTGCGCTCGCCCGTTTGAGCGTTGCGCGCAACAATATCTTTGTCCGTCCCGGCATAAATCGCGAGGTCACCTTTGACGGCAACAGGCGATAGCACTGAACCTGCAGCCAATGGCTTACGCCATCTGACCTGACCGTTCGCAAGGTCCACCGCGACGATTTCACCGTGTGCTTTGTCCAGCATCTTGCGATCGAATCGGATGCTGCTGCACCCGACGAGCACCGTCGGCCCCGCGATCGTCGGCCCGGCCCACGGGTTGAGTTCAAGCGGCGCTTCCCACACGATGCTGCCGTCAGACGCCTTCATACAAATGAGGCAGCGCTTGCCTTCCTTTTCGTCATCGAGGTACGCGGACGCCGCGATGACAAAATCTCCCGTAACGACCGGCGGCGCGTCCAAGTGCCATTTCTTTTTTCCCTGCTGCCAGAGCAATTTCGGCTCGACCTTCGGGAGTGCATCTTCGCTCGGAGGAATCGCCAGCAGCGCGTCCTTCTTTTTTTCAATTTCGTAACGCGCTTCGAGTTCGGCCCAGCGCTTTTTCAAGATCGTGTCTGCCGCCATCAAATCCATTTCTTTGCCATCGAGAATGACGTGCTTGGCGTCCAAACACATGATGCCCGCGCTGCCACCGCAAACATACACACGGCCTTTGTCGAGCGTCGGCCCCGCTTCCATGTGAACGAGTTTTCCAGGCACGGTGTATT
>JANXLS010001277.1 GCA_025355035.1 Planctomycetota bacterium
TTTTGATAAAGTCTCTTCGGCTGCTTTTCATACAGAAGCGGTTTGAATTGAAAAATAAAGTAGATAATAAATGTAAGTAATTTATGGGAGTGATCGTTATTAAGGAATTAGTAAGGCTGGAGACGAACAAGAGGCTCTTTATATTATGTAACCAGGCATTTGAAATTTAATTATAAAAATGAGTACAGAAGAAATAAAAATATTTGATGACGGCGATTTTATAATAATAAAACAATTAAGGCAGGCCGAGTATTCTAAATTGTTGAAAACTTACAGCATTTTTGCTTTAGCTCTTTTGTCGCCATCGTCCAGCACCACCGTCATGCCCGATCTGGCGGATTTAGGACCATCGATGGGCCATATCTGTCAAGCCCGCATGGCGCTTCGCGAACGCGTCTTACCGCTCCGCGTTGCGGTTTGGGAATTTGATGGCCAAGGGTATCCCGTTTTTGTGTTTTACGGCCAGGTTCCCTTCACCGTTGCCGGAATCGTGTATCGGTTTGTCACGCCCGACAACCCCTTCCAAACCGTTCGGATTATGGAATGGTTCGCGCTCGTAATGGGTGCCTATTTTATGTATAAATCCTGTCGATTTCTGTGCGGATCGACATACGCGTCGATACTTGCTGGGGCGCTTTATGCCAGTGCGCCGTATTTCTTGATCAACATCCATGCTCGCGGCGCTTTTTGTGAAGTCATGGGACAAGGCTGTATTCCGTGCACGCTGTATTTTTCGGTGCGTTGTTTTTACAAGCCAAAGGCGACGACGATTGGCCTGAGTGCAATGGCCTGGTTCCTTCTGGCCGGAACACATCTGATCACATTTGCCTATTACGCGCTGTTCTTTTTTGTTGTGACAGGTTTGATTACTTTGCTTCAACTAAAACGTTGGAAGCGATTTCTTGCGACGTCGGCCGGCTTCGTTTTCGGCCAGATTCTCGGAGCTTATTTTCTGGCGCCGATTGCGCTGGAGACACACCTTCCCATAAAACAATCCATGTGGAGTCCCTACGAGTTGAATTGGCTGACGCCGTTGACCGCTCTGTTGGCACCTTGTTCGGAGCCGCCCATGCCGTTTTCAGATTTTGTCTCCATGACTCCGAATTTGTACACGGCCGTGGGCTGGCCCGTCCTGATTTCGTTTTTGTTGGTCTTCTGGTATCGCTGTTTTGCATCCAGGGACGATCAGAATGCGTGGAGCGGTCGAATGAACCGAACGAAGATCTGGACCACGGCATTGCTGCCGGCATTCGCGCTTGCGTTTTTTGCAACGTGGTCCCCGTTCGATTTTTGGCAACATCTGCCTAAAATAATGCATGTGGTCCAATACTCTTATCGAATCATGACCCAATGCATGTGGATTGGAGCTTTGCTCAGTGCATTCGCAATAGCCCTGGTTTTTAAGAGCAACTTGGGCGTCCGGCACGTCGCGCTTGGATTTTTACTCATCGGATTTGCAACCAGTTCATACCTGTTCGTTCCCAAAAAGTCGCCTCTCACATCCGTGGGCATCGCCAGATCGCCGTCTTTAGGATATGGCAGCGGCGTGTATCTTTATATCAGTCAACCCGAAGACGCGATTGTCGGTAATCCCACAATGCTCCGGATGCTTGAGATTCAGCCGCTTTTTAGCCGCGTTCACGGTGCTATAACCGGGACAGTCGTCGTTCCGCCGGCGACGGATTATGTGCAGGTTCCGGCGCTTTATTACCCTGGGATGCTGTGCGCCATGATTGACGGCGTCGAAGTTCCTTATATTAATCTGCCGTCCGGCGGGCGAGCCTTGGTAGGACTTAAAGTTCCACCGGGATCGCATAAAATAGAAGTGTCGTTTGTTGGATATCGCTGGGCTAATTGGCTGTCGCTGGCTGCGGGGTTTGGCCTCATCATCATATTCGCCCTGTTCGTCATCGAAAAGTTTGCAGGACGCAACTTGACATTCCAGTACCGAGTCAAATCATTGCCCCCGCTGCGGCACGCTTGATTTCAGCTCGATTGGGGTTACATTTCAAGAATCTCTGATCCGGGAAAAATGAGCTACGATTTGAAGAGAAAGCGTTTGCAGCTTTTTTGACCCGACATGCAATTTAGCAACTGCGAATCGATCGCTCAAACGGTCAAAGGAAATTCTGTCCGTGTCTATTT
>JANXLS010001294.1 GCA_025355035.1 Planctomycetota bacterium
GTGGAGCATGGCGGATCAGAATCTCCACAAACTGCGCAGTGCCGATCCACAATTGATTGAACGGGCGGGTCAATGGCTGGCGTCGCGACAGCAAGAATGCCTGGCGATTTGTATCCGAATCCTGGCCAGCCAGAACAGCCCCGGCCACATATCGGAAAGCGAACTTCTGCCGCTGGGTTTGGCGTGCCAAGTGATCTTTCATCCCTCCGGCTCGGGTGAACGAGACCTGCTTCAAGCGGAGGTGCGTTTGGAGCATCTGGTCGGCGAAAAGCTCGGTCCGAAAATCGGCTCGGAGTGGGGGGCGGCGGCTGAAGCGGCACTGTCTTTGATTCGGGAAGAAGACGTGCCACGTTGTCGAAGCCGGGCCAATGCACTCATAAAAGAACTACACGCGGAAGCTCACGCTTATCTGAGTGACGTTCTTCCTCTGGGCTATGAACAACGTCTGAAGCGATTTGGGCACGCTCTTAAGGCGGTCGCTGACGGCAACGCCACGCGGATTGGCGAACTGCTTTCGGAAGTCCGCGTGCTTGAACGACACAGGGATGGCCGGTTGCCCGATCATCGGAATCGCAAGGTGCGGATGTCGGTGCGATTGGCGCGCTGGTTACTGGAGTCTGAAGAGGCCGGAGTACAGCCGTCGCTTGAGGATTGCACACAACGATACATCGCGGAACTTTCATTTGTCGATTGGGCGCGGGATGTTCTGACAGGCGGCGATCCGGTTCCAGAATTACAACAAGTTTACGATGGTCTATCCAACCGCGCATTACAGCGTCGTGAACGATTCAATCGCCAGTTCGCAAATTGTCTGGCTGACTGGACCGCGTCGGGGTGTCAAAGCTGCAGTGTCATTCCAATCGAAAATGTACTGGCCGCGATTGTCGCGCCGGCAGCACGAAGCGAACGTGTATTGCTGATCGTTCTCGACGGAATGTCGTGGTCGGTCGCACAGGAACTTCTTTTCGATCTCGAACGAAACTACCACTGGACGCGGGTTCAACCAACGACCGAGGAGCGGTCGGCGCCTCGGCCCGTACTCTCAACGGTGCCATCCGTAACCGAGTACGCTCGAACCAGTTTGTTTTCAGGCGCGCTTGCCGTCGGCGACCAAAATGAAGAATCCGCGCGCTTTCCTTTAAATCGGGAACTACGAAGTCTGTGCGCGGCCAAATACCCGCCCGTCATTTTTCACAAAGCGGATATTGAGGAGAAAAGCCGTCAAGGGTTGAGTCCCGCGCTTCAAAAGGCCCTGGGAAATTCTAACAACCGGATAGTTGCCGTTGTCGTTAATGCGGTGGACGACCACCTATTGAAAGCGGATCAAACGTCAAATATATGGGACGTAAACCACATTCGTTTGCTTGAGTCCTTGTTGTCCGAAGCTCGCGCCAGCAAGCGCGTGGTCATTATTGCCGCGGATCATGGACACATCATCGACCGTCAGACGCAATCCGTGCCCGCTCAAGGAGGCGGTGAACGATGGCAGCCGGCTAATCGCGCTCCTTTAGAAACAGAAATTGTTTTGGGTGGAGCACGGGTTCAACCGTATCAAACTGAAATTATTTTGCCGTGGAGTGAAACGG
>JANXLS010000626.1 GCA_025355035.1 Planctomycetota bacterium
AAAACCGCTCTAGCTTCATCGCAAATTAATAACTCGCTCGCGATGCAGTTTCGAAATGCAGCACAGCAGATCGATCGACCCCGAAATCGTCTTTTCGTCCAAAGCCTGTTCCGGATTCACAACCCGACGAATGCCGTCGTCAACAACAAAAAATGTGTCGTAACCATACGGCTTGATGAACTTCAAAACGTCGATCGGCGCATACCCAAAATTGCGAGTCCACTCCTTGCAGATCTCCAGAAACAGCATCGGCGCGTGACGCCCAAGTACCTCTTTCCCCCCGCGCAACGTCAGCAATTCCGCCCCCTCCACATCGCACTTGATGAAATCCGGCGGCTTCGGAACGCTCGCGGTATACGCATCCAACGTCGTGACCGCGCACGAAAACGTGCTGATCTTCGACGCATCTTTCCACGATCCCGCGTCGTGTTTCGCCATCGAAGCCTGCCCGTCATCGCCATCCGGCATGTTAATCGTAATCGTGCCAATCGAATCGCCCACAGCCGAATTGACCAGCTTAATGTTATCAAAACGCTTTTTGCTTGAAACGTTTTCAATCAGCTTTGCAAACGTCGGCGGCACCGGCTCAAACGCATGAACCGCTCCCGTCGGCCCGGCAAGATTCGACAGCAACACCGTGTGAATTCCTCGGTTCGCACCCACATCAAAAACCGTGTCGCCTTTCCGCACCGCATTCAAAAACACGATGCGCTCGTTGTCATACTCCTTCCGATTCTTCAGCCGCAAAATGCGATCGTAAATAAGAGGATGTTGAGACAAAAAAAACTTCACTTTTTCGCGCATCGACATACACCCTCGATTGAAATACAGTCCCGACACGAATCTAAACGAACGCCCCTTCAATAATCCCAGCGTTCAGAATCGCCTCGTCTTTCGCGACAACCCAAACCACATCATATCGGCAACTCGGCAATCGTCCGTCACGAAATCGAGAGACCAAAAACGCATGCGCCGCCCGCCGTAACTTCTCCTGCTTTTTCCGATCCACGCTTTCCGCCGCTGTCCCAAAATGAGAATTCTTCCGCGTCCGCACTTCCACAAAAACCAACGTGTCCCCATCCCACGTCACCAAATCCAACTCCCCGCTTTTACACGACCAGTTACGAACCACCAATTTATCGCCGCGCATTTTCAACAACGTCAACGCATGATCCTCACCTCTGTCGCCAATACGACGCTTCACAGTAACGGATTTCAACTCCACCGTTTCTGCCGGTTTCCCAAATACCCATTGAACGAATCGACGAACGATCAACATGCGCACGATTCCAATGCCTCGAGACAAAAGTCAACGGATCAAACTCTATCCCACCTCGAAGAAATTTCGATGACCGCGCATTAATAGTCCTTTCTTTTTCTTAGCTGTTCTTTGCGTCTTCGCGTCTTTGCGAGAGATAAGAACTAAAAACCTGTCGAAAATTTAATCCAGACAAGGGGTTCAGAATCTTTGACAACGCTTCGCTTTTACATAAAATGCAAATCATGAAAAT
Source organism: Planctomycetota bacterium (assembly GCA_025355035.1). Classification (GTDB taxonomy): domain Bacteria; phylum Planctomycetota; class SZUA-567; order H5-PLA8; family H5-PLA8; genus JANXLS01. Next base: position 1,512 of record JANXLS010000626.1, read on the forward strand.
ATACAAAGTCCTTCCAGATCTCTCCAAAAAACGACACATGTCGATCTGGCACAAAGCCCTGCGCGCGCAATGGTCCGCCGATGACTTGAACTGGTCCGCACCGCTGCGCCTCACGTCCGACAAGACGCTCTCCAGCCTCGCCCGAATCCTCACGCCGATCCTCATGGGCGAGCAAGCCGCGCTGTATTCCGTGTCCGGCTTGATCCCGATCCTCGGTCACAACTCCGAAGTCGAAAGCCAATTGTATCTCACCACGTGGGCCGTCGACGAAGCCCGCCACACCGAATTGTTCACCCTCTTTTACAACCGCATCGCCCGCGAACCCCTTCCGATCCGGCGCTTCCCGAGCGGCTACATGTTCCAAAGCTCGATCGTTTCACAGGAGCCCGCCGAGTGGCTCGCCGGGGTCCTCGTCAGCGAATGTCTTGCAAAACTCGCAATGGAAGAATTCAAACGCCTCGACGTCGATCCCGTTCTCAGCGAAATTTCGCGCGGCATTCTCGAGGACGAAGCCCGCCACCTCGCGTTCAATCACATCTACCTCGAAGACCGTTTCAGCCAATATTTTCGCAAGGACCTCAAAGAAGGCGAGTCGTTCAGCGACCGGCTCCGCACACGTCTCAAAGGCGTCCTCAGCAACGTCCCATCCATCTTCGATACGCTCGAACCTGATTTGAAAGAACTCGGCATCGACCGCCACGAAATGCAACAACGACTTGCCGACGACGCGATGACCCGCCTGAACCGCAGCGTCGAAGCCGGAGCGAACATGGCCAAGGGAGCCATTGCCTCTGACGAAGCCGCTCGCGCCGAACGCGGAGCCCTCGCCGGCGCAATGTAAGCTTTGTGGTGCAGGCGTCCCGCCTGCATTTTTAGTCCTGGCGTGTTTCCTGCACTTTCCCATGCAGGCGCGACGCCCGCGCCGCTATTGCCAATTTGATCCCGTTTCTCGAATGACAGCCTCGCAAGGTTTCGTTACACTTCTCACATGACCTCCAACCCAATTTTCAGTCCATCCGGCACCATCATCGAAGCCCTCGAACGCACCGCCAACACGCTCGACGGTCACGGCATTGCTATCTTCGATCGCCGCGGCCAGAAATCCGAATTCCATTGCTACGCAGAAATCCTTCAGCGCGCTCGCGATTGCGCGGGCCGGCTCGCGGCGGCCGGAATCGGTCCCGGAGATCGCCTTCTGATCTGCTTGCCGACATGCTGGGATCTCGTCGATGCTCTTCTCGCTGCGATGATTCGAGGCGCGTTGCCGACACTCGTCGCTCCGCCCGGCGCATTGGGTGGCGCCGCCGCTCATGCCATCAAAATTCGCAATTTGATCGATCTCATGGGATCGAAGCGTTTCTATTGCGACGAAGCCACACGAACCCTGCTCAACGATTTCAATGAATCCGCGGCCGCCGCGTTGTCCTTCGTTCCGGGCGAATTGAACGCGCTCGCTCCCGCCGTTGAACTCCCGCGCATTTCCGTTTCGCCCGACGACATCGCCTTCATGCAATTGACGAGTGGCTCGACAGGTCGCCAACGCGCGGTCATGATTCGCCATTCCAATTTGATCGCCAACACGCACGCCATTCGCAATCTTCTAAAAGCCGATCCGTCCTCAGCCGGTCAGCACGTCGTTTCGTGGCTCCCGCTCAACCACGACATGGGACTCGTCGGCGTTCTCCTCTTTTCGATCGTTTACGGCCTGAATTTGAGTTTGCTGCGCCCCGAATCCTTTCTCGCCCGTCCAAAACTGTGGATGCAGATGATGTCAAGCCATCCCTACGCTATGACTCCCGCGCCCAATTTTGCGTATCAACTTTGCGTCGAACGCGCGGATGTTTCCGACTTGGCTGGCTGCGATCTCTCCCGCTGGAAAATCGCGCTCACCGGCGCCGAGATGATCCGCCCCGAAACGATCGAGGCCTTCACAGCGAAATTCAGCCCTCTTGGTTTCAACCCAAACGCATTTCTCCCAAGCTACGGAATGGCCGAAACGACTCTCGTAGTCACCGCCGACGCCCGGCATGTCGGAATCAAAACCGTCCCCGCACCCATCGATGTCTGCGCGGGAACGGGCGCCGGCTCCAGCAGGCTCGTCAGCAATGGAACGCCTGTTCTGGATACGTCCATTCGCATCAGCCCGCCGGGTTCCGCGCATCCCCTCAGCGATGGCCAAATTGGCGAAGTCTGTGTCAATGGCCCCGGCATTTTCGCCGGCTACTACAACGATGCCGAAGCAACCGCGACCGCATTAAAAGATGGCTGGCTGCACACCGGCGATTTGGGTTTCATGCAGGACGGCGAACTGTATCTGACCGGCCGCCTGAAAGACTTGCTGATCGTCAACGGCCACAACATCATGCCGCACGAAATTGAATGGCTCGCCGAAAGCGCGACTGGCGCCGGCGGCGCTGAACGCTGCGGAGCATTCAGCGTATCGCGCGGAGCCGAGGGCGAACAAGCCGTCGTCGTTCTCGAAATCAACGACGTCGACGACGAAGCACTGAGCGCTCTCGCTCACGACATCCGTTCACGCATTGGCCGCGCGTTGGGTCTGCCGCTCGCCGACGTTGTCCTCGTTAAACGCGGGCAGATCCCCAAAACCACGAGCGGCAAAGTCCAGCGCAGCGAATTGCGCCGCCGCTACCTCGAAAATCAGCTTGAACGACGCCTTTAGTTTCATTTCCAAAAACGGAGCACCTAGATGAGTTCAGTTCAAAAAAATCGCACAACCTATTCCAGCCCGTTGACCGGTCGCTACGGCTCGGGCGAAATGTCGCGCGTCTTCAGCGACCAATTCAAATTCTCGACGTGGCGCAAATTGTGGATCGCTCTCGCCGAAGCTGAAGCCGACCTCGGCCTACCGATCACACCCAAACAAATTGAGCAGCTCAAAGCCTTCGCCGACACGATCAATTTCGACGAAGCCGAAGGGAAAGAAAAAGAGATTCGGCACGACGTCATGTCGCACGTCTACGCCTACGGCCTGCAGGCTCCCGACGCAAAGGGCATCATCCATCTCGGAGCGACCAGCGCCTACGTCGCCGACAACACCGACCTGATCCAGATTCGCGCGGGCCTGCGTTTGATCGCAACGAAGATCGTCAACGTCATCGCCGCGTTGTCCGCCTTCGCCGAAAAACACCGCGCCCTTCCCACGCTCGCCTATACGCACTTCCAGCCCGCCCAACCGACTACCGTCGGCAAACGCGCATGCCTCTGGATTCAGGATCTTCTCCTGGATCTTGAAGAAATCGAAATGGTCGAAAAAAACCTGCCGTTTCTCGGCGTCAAAGGCACAACCGGAACGCAGGCCAGCTTCCTCGAATTATTCGAAGGCGACGTCAAGAAAGTTCAACAGCTCGAAGCCGCCGTCGCAAAAAAGCTCGATTTCGAACGCATCCTCGCAGTCTCCGGCCAAACTTACACGCGCAAGCTCGACTACCGTGCCTTGTCTGCATTGAGCGGCGTCGCCCAGAGCGCTCATAAATTCGCCAACGATCTGCGCCTCCTCGCGCATCTGAAGCAGATGGAAGAACCCTTCGAAACCGGCC
>JANXLS010000014.1 GCA_025355035.1 Planctomycetota bacterium
AAAAAAACGGATGTACAAACCAAGATAGCCAAGAGCAGAGCAAAAGCGAAGGAGTAGGCCATGAGCGCGAACAACACATCCGTTTTGAAGCAATTGGGCGAACATGGCGCGGTGTTGATCGTGCGCTGCGAAACGGAGGACGAAGCGGTCAACGGGATTCGCGCGGTGATGGAAGGCGGAATCAAAGCTGTCGAAGTGACGTTTACGGTTCCGGGCGCTCCGCGCGTGATTCGGCGCGTGCGACAAGAATTTGGCGATTCGATTTTGCTCGGCGCAGGCACGGTGTTGACGCCCGAACAGGCGGAAGACGCGGTCGATGCCGGGGCAACGTATTTGATTTCGCCGAGCACAGACGAGAAAGTGATCGGCGCGGCGAAGCGCTTGAACGTCGTGTCGATTCCCGGTGCATTCACGCCGACGGAAGTGGTCCGCGCTTGGGATTTGGGCGCAGATGCGATCAAGATTTTTCCGGCGTCCCTGGGCGGTCCCAACTACATCAAAGCGCTGAAGGCTCCGCTTCCGAACATTCCGTTGATTCCGACGGGCGGTGTTGACGAAAGAACCGTCGGCGACTTCTTCCGCGCCGGGGCGTTTGCGGTCGGAGCTGGCGGGGCGCTTTTCGATTTGAAGCGGCTCAAAGCCAAAGATTACGCCGGCATGACGGAAGTCGCGAAACGGTTTACGACGGCACTTCGACTGGCGCGCGAAACGCTCTGACATGGGTCTTTTGTCGATGTGCAGTGCGTCCCTTAAGCCGTGTATTAAAATGCCAAATATCAAGTGACACATGTCAAATGACACATGGCTGTTTTCGTTTGCTCCAAACGAATGAAGGACACCCTGCATTGCGTACAAACCTCATTTCGTTTACCGAAATCCCCGCGCTGCCGACACGCGCGAGCGATGCCAACAAAGGCGATTGTGGCCGCATTGTTGTGATCGGCGGATCCCGCGGGATGGCAGGAGCTCCGTGTTTGACAACGCGTGCAGCCTGCCGCTCCGGCGCGGGTTTGGTGCTGCTGGCCGTGCCGAAAAGCATCTGGGATATTGTTGCGATAAAACTCGACGAAGCACAAACGCGCGGCGTCGGCGAGGATGACGAGGATGCGTTCGGCGATGGCACATCGCCAGAATTACTGAAAATCTGCGAATGGTCGGACGTGGTCGTAATGGGACCGGGCATGTCGCAACGCGGCGGTACGGTCAAAGCGGTTCACGAAATCGTCGACAAATGCGAACGGTCAATGGTGCTGGATGCGGACGCCTTGAACGCGTTCGGAACCGGGCGCGCGGAACTGCTCTTCGCGTCCCAGAAAAAGAATTCGCGTCGCGAATTGGTTTTGACGCCGCATCCGGGCGAGATGGCCCGGCTGCTAAATACCTCGATTGAGTACGTCCAGAACGACCGAACACAAGCTGTGCAGGCCTGCGCGGATTTGACGTGCGCGGTCGCGGTGCTGAAAGGCGCGGAGACGCTGGTGTGCGACGGGCAGCGGCTGTACATGAATCGCACGGGCAATCCCGGCATGGCCACGGGCGGAACCGGCGACGTGCTCGCCGGGATTGTTGGCGCATTAATGGGACAGGGAATGCCGGCGTTTGAATCAGCGTGTCTGGCGGTATATTTGCACGGATTGGCCGGGGACATTGTCACATCCAGGCTAGGAATGTGGTCCCTGATTGCAGGCGACTTGATCGACGAATTGCCAGCCG
>JANXLS010000015.1 GCA_025355035.1 Planctomycetota bacterium
CCACCGGCAATCTGGTCTATAAAAAAGTCCTGCCATTAAAGCCGCGCACACAGTATTGGAATTGGGCCGGCGCTTCCACCAGTCCGACTCTGGCCGGCATGAATATTTATCTGATGGACAACCAGGGAACGACGCTCGTGATCGCCCCGGGAAAAGAGTTCAAGGAAATTGCGCGCAACGTCATCGAAGAATCCAAAGATGGCAAAAGCCAGGTCCAGAATCTCGCCACTCCGATCTTTGAAGGTGCCCGAATGTATTACCGCACATCCGGCTACCTGTATTGCATCGGCGAGAAAAAGTAATTCACCCGAAATAAAAAAAGTGCCGAATCGCCCTCAGCACTCGGCACTTACTTAGCTTTCTTCGGCTTGAAGATTTCGTGGCAGGCTTTGCAGTTGATCGCGGCCTTAAACGACGCGGTGGCTTCGGGCTTCTTTTCGATCAGGCCCTTGGTCGAATCGACCAGCGCAGCCGTCATCTTCTTCCAAACTTCCGCATCGCCCTGCTTAGGCTTTTCAGCGGCCATCGCTTCGTACGCTGCGAGGAATTCCTTGAGCTTTGCATCATCGGCCTTGCCTGCGATCACGGCCTGCACGGGGGCATCCTTGCCTTTGTGCATCTTTTCCATGACGTCCTTGGTGGTCATCTTGTCGTCGGCGAGAGTACGAATGGCCGGCGCCGCAAGAATTCCCACAACGGCGACAAGCACAGCAATAACTGAAAGTCGAGACATCGATTTCGTTCCTTTTTTACGGGTTGTTTACGAACAAAGGTCAAGGCGCTTCAAAATAATCCAGTCGGGAATCAAGTCAATACAGCAAATCGCTTTATTCCGCGCCCGAAACGATCGTACCAATGTTCTCTTTCATGACCGCTCTGCGAATGTTGCCGGGTTCCTTCAGACTGAAGACGAGGATCGGGAGGTTGTTGTCCATGCACAGCGAAATCGCAGTCGTGTCCATCACGTTCAAGCGATCCTGCAGAACCTTCATATACGAGAGCTTATCGTACTTGATCGCGTTCGGGTTCTTCTGCGGATCAGAATCGAAGACCCCCGACACCTTCGTCGCTTTCAACAGCACTTCGGCCTTCAATTCCATCGCCCGCAACGCAGCCGTCGTGTCGGTCGTGAAGTACGGATTCCCCGTTCCACCCGCGAGGATGACGATGCGCTTGAGTTCCAGATGCCGCAGTGCCTTGCGGCGGATATACGGTTCGCAGACTTCTTCCGCTTTGATCGCTGACATCACGCGCGTCTCCGCGCCCATGCTTTCGAGCGCATCCTGCAACGCCAGCGCATTGATCACCGTCGCAAGCATGCCCATGTAATCGGCCGTGGCACGGTGCAGCAATCCGCTCTGCTGAGCCGCCTTTTCACCGCGCATAATGTTCCCGCCGCCAATGACGACCGCCGTTTCGACGCCCATCTTGGTGACCTCGATCACCTGCTCGCAGATGCTGGCCAGCGCTGCCGTATCCAAGCCCTTGCCCGCTTCGCCGCCCAACATTTCGCCGGAGAGCTTGAGGATGATGCGTTTGTACATGCGGGCTCCTAAAAAAGGTTCAAAGTTCAAAGTTCAAAGTTGATCGAACCAACTCGGAACTTTGAACTTTGAACTTTGAACTGAAGTTTTTAGATCACGCCCACTTCAAAGCGCGTGTAGCGCTTGGCCGTTGCGCCGCTTTCCGCCAGCACCTTCGAAACCGTCTTGCTGCCGTCCTTGTAGTATTCCTGATCAGGCAACACCATCGTGCCGTAAAACTTGTTGACCTGACCCTGGACGATCTTCTCCAAAATATTCGCCGGCTTGCCCGCGTTCTTCGGATCGGTCTTCAGCTTTTCCATCTGAATGTCCATTTCCTTCTTCAACGCTTCCTGCGGCACTTCCTCGCGCGTCATGCAGGTCGGCTTGGCGAAGACGACATGCATCGCAATATCTTTGCCCAGCGCCGCAGCCTTTTCGCCCGTCACGCCGGTCAATTCGACTACTGCGCCCTGCTTGTTGTCGTGATGGATATAGAAACCAATGTCGCCGGTGTAGCGAACGACGCGCTTGATCCCGATGTTCTCGCCGATCTTGCCAGCCAACTCCTTCACCACGTCCGAAACCAACATGCCGTTGATCTTCAGCGCGTTCAGGGCGTCGGCGCTGTCAATTTTGTTCGCATCAGCGAGTTCGACGAGGTCGTTCAGCAGCTTGCCGAATTCGGCGTTGCGCGCCGAGAAATCCGTGCTGGCAGTCATTTCGACGACCGTCAACGTTCGGCCATCCGCTGCGGATTTGTGGCCGAGCAGGCCTTCGGTGGCCGACTTTTCAGCCATCTTGCTGCCCTTGTCGAGGCCGTTCTTGCGCAGCCATGCTTCGGCGGAATCAACCCACGCCGCTTCACCCTTGCCCGAATCCGCGCTGGTTTCACCCAACGCTTTTTTGCAATCCATCAACCGTTGCCCGGTCTTTTCACGCAGCTTGCCGACGATTTGTGCTGTGATTTCTGCCATGGTACTTTTTCTCCTTGCCCTTACGGTAAAACATTCACGATTCCGAATTCTCGAAAATGACCGTTGAATGCGCATGCAAATGGGATTGCATGTCTTCGAATTAAGAGGTAACTGGAGCAGTCGGTAAACGACCACTCTTTGTCGCTGAATTTCTGGAATAACCGGTATGTCTCATCGACGTCTTCGCGGGATAACGAGCGGCGAGTCACGTTCGCCGGATTATTTATCAATTCCCATGCCGCACCGATTGCATTTACCTTCTTGCGACAGCGCAATAACGTCATCAATTCATCTATTACAAAGTCCGAGGTGACAATTTGATAGCGCGCGGATTTGATAATTTCCTTTACAGCGTTGCTTTGCTTTTCGTTCTCGAGAGTGAACATCTCAAACCACGCCGACGTGTCGAAAAAATTGGAATTGCGGAACATTCCATTACTCTCTGAAGGGTGCTTTGGGACCGTAAATGTCTTCATCTATGTCGCTCATGCGTTTCCGTTTTCCAACCGGCCCCCGAGCTTCGCGCAACGCCTCCAACTCCCTGAAGGTTTGCTCCCAGTACGCCCTTCTCTCCTCTGGTGTCGTTTCCACCCCTTCCAACCCAAGGGTCTGTGGATGGCGCACAACAATTTCCACCGGCCCCGCTGGCAGCGGAACCGGTTCATCGCTCGTCACTGTGCCGTCGGCATTTACATGACCGCTTACATGAAAATCGGTATCCATAATGTCTCCTTCAAAAATACCGTACACCGAAAGCGGCTTCGAGGCAAACTACTTCGTCTGTCCTTCCGCGTTGATCTCGGCCTTCTTGACCAATTCCGCGTGCGCGGCCTTGCGCGCCAAATCCGGCGCGGACTTGCGCAGGCTGGCGCCTTCGAGACAACCGTCCGCCAGTTTCGACACCACGAGATCGATCGACCGGATCGCGTCGTCGTTGGCCGGAATCGGCAGATCGATCATCGTCGGATCGGCATCGGTGTCCAACATCGCGATGACCGGAATCGACAGGCGGCGCGCTTCCATGACCGCGTTGTGTTCAACATTCGGATCGACGACGAACAGCGCGCCCGGCAAACCTTCCATCGCCCGGATGCCGTCGAGATTGCGCTTGATCTTGCGCTTTTCGCGGTTCAACGACGACTGCATCTTCTTCGAATACGTGTTGATCGAACCGTCCGCGTCCATGCCTTCGAGCTCAATCAGGCGCTGAACGCGCAGGCGGATCGTCGAGAGATTCGTCAATGTGCCGCCCAGCCAGCGTTCAGCCGCGTAAGGCTGCGCGCAGCGTTGAGCGTGCATCGTGATCAATTCCTTGGCTTGGCGCTTGGTGCCGATGAACAGCACCTGCTTGCCTTCGGATGTGATCTTCTTGCAGAAATGATACGCCGCGATGACGCCGCGGACGGTTTCCTTCAAATTGATGATGTGAATCTTGTTCCGCTTGCCGAGAATGTACGGCTCCATCTTCGGATTCCAGCGGGACGTGCGATGCCCGAAATGGGCACCCGTGAGCAGCAGGTCTTTTGCATTGACAATGGCCATCGTATTACGTGTCTTTCCGGAGCGGCGTTGTGCTCCATTTCTTTACCGAACCGCGAGCTGATTTCAGTCCGCACGAATGTGCAAACAGGCGCTGTTGAATCACAGCAGCCGTTCAAACCGCACCGCGAATGGCGGCGATCCAAGTGTATTCATGCGGCTTTCTGTTATTGGCAGCAAAACCAGCCGCAGGTTTTGAGCCGTAGCACTATAAGTCCGGGACTCCCCATGTCGAGTTCTTTTCGTCAATTTTTGTGATACGGGACCCCAATCTCGTTCAATAATTTATACTATTGACTCACGCTTTGCTTACGCGACTCGCGAGCGAAGCGAGCCGCCGCCATGGCTCTCCTTTTTGGGAGTGGGCCGACGATGTGCTCCTGCGCGGGAAAGGGGAAGACCCTGAGACTTTACCTGTGCGCCGGCCAATAAGTGCGCGCCTGCGAGCGCTCCGCCTCTTTTACTTCGTCGTCGTTTTCTTCCATCGCCGATACAGCAGATAGAAAAAGAGCGCTCCGCCCAACCCGATCGGCGGGAATTCGATGGTGATCATGATCGGTATCGCCAGGACGACAAACGCGATCACGACTGCGGCGAGGCCCATGATCCCGAAAAAGTACGCTCCCGCCGCAACCCATAACGCTTGGTCTGTCCGCCGCGGCATGGTTTCGCCGCTGCGTGGAAACGAAAAAATACGCGCCAGAATGATACCGAGTACTTGACTGGCCACCAGAATCGCCAGCCCGACGTTCGCGCTCGTTTTTTCCCTGAAGTCAATCTTGAGCGTCTCGGCGATCAACGCCAACGTCGGCAACAGACAGACCGTTCCCACCCAAATGTCCGTGATATAGAAACTGAATTTCGTCCGGGCGACCGGTGCCAGCGCGTGCCACATGAACCGGATCGCGTACGCGTAGCACCCCAGCCAAAACGGGATGAAGAAGGCCAGCCACAGCCACCCGTGTTTGACCTCAATGAAGTAGTACGAATCGTGGATCATCATCAGTGCCGCACTCGAATATCGATTCCATCATCACTCAACTCACTTCTCTACGCCTTCAATTTCTCCGCGAAAGCCGCCAATGCCGTCCCAAGGTTAGCGATACTCGCCTGTTGCGCCGCGTTTTTCAGTGAACCGTCCGCATTGAACGCCTCGTACGCTTTCGGCACAGCAACTTGTTCCGGCAGCAGCAGCACGCCGATGTTCCCAAGAATTGCGCGGATGTGAACCAGTCCGCGCAACCCGCCCAAGCCCCCTGGAGACGCCGCCATCAACGCCACGCTCTTACCCATGAACGCCGCCAATGGCGCTTCTCCCGGCACCGGACGCGACAGCCAATCGATCGTGTTTTTCAACACCGGCGTCACAGAACTGTTGTACTCCGGCGACGCGATCAAAAAACCATCCGCTGCAATGAATAGTTTCTTTAGCTTCAACGCATTTTCCGGTACGCCCGACTCCTTCTCCAAATCTTCGTCGAAGAGTGGCAGTGGATAATTCTTCAAATCAATGAACTCCACATCGGCGCTCGAAGCGCGAGCCGCCGAAGCCGCGATCTGGACGAGCTTTTTGTTGTACGAATCTTTTCGAGTACTTCCCGCAAAAGCAAGAATGCGTGGCGAGTGGCTCATGAATCCGTGCCTCCTTTAAAGTAAAGCAACGACCGTTCAGCCTTTAAGACATATCTCTCGCAAAGGCGCAAAGGGCGCAAAGAAAAGAAAAAGAGTAAATCACTGAATGTTCCAAAAAAAGTCTAAACCTTCGAGGCATGAATTGACCGTTCTTGCCTTTCTTGCCGTTCTTTGCGTCTTTGCGCCTTTGCGAGAGATAAAAACGAGTAAAATTCTTTTACGCCAAATCGAACAGCAGTATTTCCGCGCTGGACGCGGCTTTCAACAGCAATTCCGATTCGTTTTCGATCGCCGCGCCGTCGCCGGCATCCAAGCGCTGCCCGTTGACCTCCACCGATCCGCGCAACGTCTGCACCCACGCCCCGCGGCCTTTCGCGATTGCATGCGTCACGCTCTTTCCGGATTCCAATTTCGACAGATACAATCGCGCGTCCTGATGAATCGCCAGTGACCCGTCGCGCGCATCCGGCGATGCCACCAACCGCAACGCGTTGAACTGCTCGCTCGCCGGGATTGCTTTCTGTTCGTAACTCGGCGCAACCCCATTTTTTTCCGGATGCAGCCAGATCTGATACAGATGCACTGGCTCCGAACCCGAGGGATTAAACTCACTGTGCTGAATCCCCGACCCGGCGCTCATGCGTTGAAATTCGCCCGGCCGCAAAACTTCTCCATTGCCCAGGCTGTCTTTGTGTTCCAGCGCGCCTTCAAGCACAATCGTGACGATCTCCATGTTTTTGTGCCCATGCGTCCCAAACCCCATCCCCGGCGCGACGCGATCTTCATTAATCACCCGCAGCGCCCTAAATTCGTTGAACGCCGGATCGTAATATTCGGCAAACGAAAACGTGTGATACGTCTCCAACCACCCGTGATCGAAATGCCCGCGCTCATTGGATCGTCGAATTCGAATCATGTTTTTCTCCGTTTCGCAAAGTGGCCATCATCAGACGAAGGAAAGACGCATCTCCACCCTGCGAACTTGAGACGAAATCGATTTTCACGCACAGATGAATGAGAAGGAAATTGAAATTAAAGGCGACCGCGTTCCATTCCCGGAGTAAATTGATAAATCGCGTCGATTGCTACG
>JANXLS010000035.1 GCA_025355035.1 Planctomycetota bacterium
GCATCTTGGCACGAGGGTTTTGTCCGATAGCTCTAAGCGGTATCAATGGAAAATAAACGCAGCATTCGCAGCGTAACGGGATTTTATAGTGAACTTTGAACTTGAACTTTGAACTCCCCATTTGATTTCGCCATTTCAATCGGGTAGTATGGATCTGTTTCGAAGATTCCTCACTTTTAAGAAACTGGCGAATCGCGTGTCGCATAAACATTTATCCATTTCGTCTGACCTCGGTCAGCTCAAGACCGTCCGCGATGCCGTGCTGGAATTGGCTGAACCGTGCCTGCCCAAACAGGCTCACATGGTGATGCTGGCTGTGGACGAAGCGGTGTCGAACGTGATGCGGCACAGCGGACCGGGCGGCGGCCCGATGCAGTGTTCGGATGCGGATGCGATCGACGTCGACATCGATTCGGACGAAAACCGGCTGCAAGTCCAAATCGCGGATCGTGGGCCTGAATTCAACCCGTGCTCTGCAAAAACCGACGAACCCGCCGATCGCGTCCGCTCTCGATTGCGCGGTGGGATGGGCGTGTCCATCATTCGCAAAATCATGGACGAAGTGCATTACGACCGGACGCCGGATCAACGCAACCAATTGACGCTGGTAAAATTCATTGACCGACCGAAATAACCGGTTACGACTAATGAATGAACGGTGCCCGCTGTAAATAAAAAGCGCTTAACAGACGATCAAATTCAGACCCTCAGACACTCGACTTTCAGACCTCGAACACTCGGAAATGGAACATGCTTGCGGACGAATTTAAAATCCAAGCCGAAAACTGCCCCAACGGAGCGGTCCTGTTGCGGCTCGCCGGGTACCTCGACGCTCACACTTACGAACGGCTCGATCAGCACATCGCCGGGTTGTTCGCCGCCAAACGCTATCGGTTGATAGTGGATTTGTCGGGTGTCGAATACATTTCGTCGGCTGGAGCCGGTGTGTTCATCGGCGCGTTGACCGACGCTCAGGACCAAAAAGGCAACGTCGTGTTGTTGAACCCCACAACCAACGTCCGCGGAGTCCTCGAAATGCTGGGTTTCAACCAGATTTTCAAAATCGTCGAGACGTTGGACGACGCTTTAAAAGCGGTTTAAGAGTGCCGAGTGCGGAGTAGCTGGGATGATGCTTGAAAAGGCCACTGTTAACTTTGAACTTTGAACCATCCCCATGAACGTGATCAAGCGCCTTCCTCCTGAACTTGTCGCTCGCATTGCAGCGGGCGAAGTGGTCGAACGTCCGGCCAGTGTCTTGAAAGAGTTGGTCGAAAACGCCTTGGACGCTCAGGCGTCTCGGATTGTCGCCGAGATCGAATCCGCCGGGATCGCTCGGT
>JANXLS010000043.1 GCA_025355035.1 Planctomycetota bacterium
TATAAGGATTTTCTAAAGCATGTAGGATTCAAGTCCTCAAAGAAATTCTTTTCTCATGCCAAACGCCTCACTTTAATGGAAAAAAACAACGCGATAGCTATTATTCCATTCAAACAAATGAAAATAGTAGATCAGTATGACGAAATTAAGGACGGAACAAAAATTTGTACGGCGGATGCGAAAATTATTGGTACTATGGTAAAAGAAAGGATAACGATCTGCACTTTGTTCAAGAATTGAATTGGTTCTCTTCGGTGACAAGCTGATGAGCCGAAACGTATTTAAAGAAATGCGTAGTTTCGGGGACGTTCACGAAACTAATCGACGAGCAAGGGCAACGATAACCCAGTGAATTGCATTCGACATTTTCTTCGCTCCATCGCCATCCTCTCGCTCGCCGCGCACCTGCTGACGGCGGGTGGCCCACCCCAGCTTGCTGGGGTGGGTCGCGACAGCGACAAGAACTCCCACCCTGCCGCTTGAATTCAAACTGACCTTGAGTACTCTTTAGGCATGCCGATCAGACGAGTTTATTAGGAAACCCGGGACAGAGCGCGAATTTATCCGTTATCCGATAAACGGAGCAGCGATTCAGTTTCTGAAATGCTATTCTTCTTTCGCCTGCCCGCTTTGCCAGGTCGCAATCGGCGGCCCATCTGTTTCTCCAATCGAGCAGAAGCCGCAGCAATTTTCTCGTCAATAAGGTTAATTTCCTTATTGATTTGGACGGATTCAGTTCCTTCTAATTGCATTAAAAAACGTGTAAAAGTGGGAGCAGTTGTTAACTGTTGCTTTGCGAATCCCAGAATACCGTAATTGAAAATGGTATTGCCCCAGCCGACATAGTTTGCGCCTTATGCAATGGAATCATGACGTTGAGCGCGTGAGACGCGCTGCATCGCCGTTAAAATAACAAATCACAAATGCCAAATATCAAATAACAAATGCCCGTTAAAAATCCGCATAAGCCGGACAGCCCGTCTCCGGAATATCAAGCCCCTGATATTCATCCTCCGGACTCACCCGCAGCCCCCACTTCTTGTGGTAAAACGCGAAGTACGCGTATTGAATCGCGAAGACGAATATAAACAACACCATCGCATAAAAAACCTGCGCCATGAACTGTCCCGAATATCCCCATGGCGTCTTCTCCGGAGCGCCGATCGGAAACAACCCCAGCGCGCCGTATTCTTTCCCATCCAGCATCAGCGTCACATGATTCGTCCCCGCACCATACGTTCCACACGCAAACAACCCCAATGCAATCACGCCCCACATGCCACACACGCCATGAATCGCAAACGCGCCAACACAGTCGTCAATCTTTAATTTGCGATCCACGAATTCGGCTGCAACCGTCGATAGTATTCCCGCAACCGTTCCGATGATCGCCGCCGAAATCGGCGACACATACGCACACCCCGCTGTGATGGCCACCAATCCTGCCAGCATCCCGTTGCAGCAAATTCCCGGATCAGGCCGTCGCGCCGCATGGAAGTGCATCATGTGGATCATCGCTGCAAACGCCCCGAACGCACCGGCCAGCAACGTGTTCACCGCCGCCACGGAAACGATCCCTTCCGACGCGCTCGCTGAACCCGCATTGAATCCGAACCATCCAAAAAAAAGAATCAACGTTCCCAGCATCG
>JANXLS010000082.1 GCA_025355035.1 Planctomycetota bacterium
GGATGCTGCTCGCCGTGCGTTTGCCCGAAGGCGGCTTGTGCCTTGTCACCACGGATGGTCCTGCTCCGAGTGGACTTGCCGTTTCTTGAGAAATTTGGTGTAACGAGTTTGGAGTGAACTTTCGTTGCTCCAAGATTGGCATTCCAAACTCCAAACGTTCCCTCGCGGCGGACGGATCGGCAACACTTCAATTGGCGAGACCATTCGGACTATGCTCTCAGAACTCAGCATCGAAAACCTGCTCTTGATCGCCGCCGCGAAGATTGAATTCGACGGCGGGTTCAACGCGTTCACCGGTGAAACTGGCGCGGGCAAGAGCCTCATGCTCGACGCGATCGAGTTTTTGCTCGGCGCGCGCGGCGATGCCAGCATGATACGCCACGGCGCGGAGCAGGCGGAGGTTTCGGCGTGTTTCATTCTGAAAGACAAGGACCTTGTTTCGGCGTTCACGCGCGATCTCGGCATCGCGTTTGAAGACGATGGAAGCGGGTTCGCGGAGCTCGTTCTCTCGCGCGCGATTCCAAAGACCGGGCGATCTCGGGCGCATGCCAACGGCCGCCCGATTGCCTTGCCCGCTTTGAAAGAACTGGGCGAACGACTTCTTGATATTCACGGACAGAACGAGAACCAGTCGCTGCTCCGAGCACCGGCGCGATTGGAGATTCTCGATCGATTCTCGGAAGCGGACTCTGAGCGCGAAGCGGTGCGCGTGGCGCATCGAGCCGCGCTCGATGCTGCAAAAAAACTCTCGGATTTACGGCGCACGGCGCGCGATCGGCAGGGGCGTCAGGATTTGACACGCTTCCAACTCAACGAACTTGAAGACGCGAGACTCGACGACTTCGATCCGACTGAATTGGAGAACGAACTCAAGCTTTTGCGCGGTGCTGAGAAAATTCGGGAAGCGGCGCTGTCGGCGGGAGCGCTGTTGGATGGCGAAGAGGGCGACGGCGCGGCGCAATTCCTGTCGCGCGCGATCAAGGCGCTCGCCAGCGCGGGCGATGCGGGGCCCGAGGTAGAGGAACTTTCGGAACGCATTGAAACGATGCTGGCCGACGTTCGCGATGCAGCGCATGAAGCGGCCTCGCTGGCCGACAAAGCGCGCAGCGATCCGGAGCGTCTGGTGGAACTTGAAGATTCTTTCGCCAAATTGAAATCCCTTCAACGCAAACATGGGCGCACTTTTCCCGAGTTGGTTGCGCTGCGCGACAAATTGCGTTTGGAAATGTCCGGTCTTGACCAGCTTGAAACGCACACGGAGGAGAGCGAGAAAGGACTTGCGCGCGCCATCGACTCCCTCAAGTCGCACTGCGGTGCGCTGTCGCGTAAACGCAAATTCGGCGCACGACAGCTTGAGAAAAAAGTCAACGCGGAGTTGCGCGGCATGGGGCTCAATAACGCCACACTCAGCATTGAACTCACGCCGAACGAAAACGCTCCGGCACACACAGCTGAGAAAAACGAGCCGCACGACGCGTTTGACTCCAGCGAGATCGACGAAACGGGCGCCATGCTTCTCCCGGCTCCTATGAAATCCAGCGGCATGGAAGGAGCGGAAATTCTCTTCACCGCCAATCCGGACCTCCCACCGAAGCCGCTGCGCGAAAGCGCGTCAGGCGGCGAAATTGCGCGCGTCATGCTTGCACTTAAAGGAGTGCTGGCGCGCGCCGGTGGTGCCGACCGGCTGCCTGTCGTCGTCTTTGACGAAGTCGATTCCGGCGTCGGCGGGCGACTCGGCGCGATGCTTGGAAAAAAACTTCGCGACCTTGCGTCGATTCGCCAGGTCATCTGCATCACGCATCAACCCCAGCTTGCAGTGTGTGCGCAACGGCAATTCAAAGTCTCCAAAAGCCAGGTGGGCAAAGCGACGACCGTCAAAGTCGAGCATCTGACGGGTGACGCGCGCGTCGACGAAATCGCGCTGATGCTGCGCGGGGCGGAGGCGTCCTCGCACACGCGCGAAGAAGCCGCCGCGATGCTCAAGGCGGCGGAATAATCCGATGGCCGCCGTCCCTGAAGCAGCACTCGTGGAATTGCGCGCGCTCTATGCGCAACTCGGCGTCGAACTCGAGCCGCTCCGGCGTTTTTGCGATGCGCGCGGATTGTGTTGCAATTTCACTGCGGCCGATCACATGCTCTACGTCACGTCGATTGAAGCTGCTGAAATGGCCGAGTGTCCGGAACAGCCTGACGCGTCGCTTTCGTCCCAGGGCAAATGCCCTTATCTGCGCGGAAAACTGTGTGGCTGCCGCGAGCATCGCGCGATCGGTTGCCGCATTTATTTCTGCGATAAAACACACGAAGACGATCGCAACGCGCTGTACGAAACGTTTTTGAAAGCAGCGCGCGAGATCGAATCGCGCTACGGTATCGAGCCCCTTTATATGCCGGTCACGAAAGTGGATTTTTCAGGTCTCGTCAAAGGTGCGACGATTTGACGCGTCTGGAGTAAGCTCTCTCGTCCACAATTGTCACACAAAGCAGTGCCCTTGGAGAATGGCTGAATGACGTTTTTGTTGATTCGACGCGCCGCGTGTGGCTGGCTCACGCTGGCTCTTTCGCTCCTTTCCGCCGCACCTTTTTTTGCGCGCGCGGCATTGGTCAGCCCGGATTTTCAGATCGGTCCGGACATTTCGCTCGACAGTCTCTCCGTCGCGACAAGCGGCACGAATTACCTGGTCGTCTGGCGTGATCTTTCCAGTAGCGCCACTTCCACGCCGATTACCGGTGCGTTCGTGAGCTCCACCGGCGTCGCATCGGCTGGGTTCACCATCTCCGACGCGCTGGGAGCGCCGCAAAAAGGCCCCGTCCAACGGGCGCGCGTCGCGTTCAACAGCGTCAACTTTCTGGTCGTCTGGCACGACACGCGTTCGCTCGGCAGCGGCGTGCGCGGAGCCTTCGTTTCGCCCCAGGGCATGATCGTTGGCGGCGCGGATTTTCTGATCGCAACGACGGCCAATACGAAGAACATCAATCCGCAGGTCAGCTACAGCGGCGGCGTTTTCTTTGTCGCATGGCAGGACGCGCCGATGTCCGGCAGCGGCACTCAGGTTTATTACGCGACCGTTTCGCCCTCCGCAATTCCCAGCATGCCAAAGTCGATCCCCTTTCCCGCAGCAACCTCCACGACCGAAAAATTCGAATTCCTCGTCCCAGGGCAAAACGGCGAAAATCTGATCGTCTATCAGGACACCGGTTCGTCGCCCAACGCCACGTACGCCATCCGCGTCGCGTCCGACACCACTGTCACCGGCCCGGCTAGCGGGACGCAAATCTTCACCAACGACTTCTCGCCCGGGGGAGCTGGTGCGCCAATCGGCGGCGCGTATCTTTCGGACACGCAGGAGTACCTGCTCCTCGCGTCGTGGGGAACGCAACTCAGCTGCGGCGTTTCGCGCGCATGGCTCAAATCCGATGGCCGAATTTCTCTTGCGACCGCGCCGTTCGCGCTTGTTGGACAAGGGGCGACGACGCTCGAAGAGGCAAATTTTCCGCTCGCCGTGTTCAATGGATCGAACGAATTTATTTTCCCGCGCAACAGCAAAGCCAGCGACGTGGCGTACCACATCCTCATGAAGCGCGTCAATGTCAACGGCACTGACAACGATCCGCAAATGGCCGTCGTCGATGAAGCCACAACCGGCATTCTCAACGGCGCGACAGCCTGTGCGATCAACAGCCTCAATCAATATATTGTCGTCTGGATGGACGGGCGACGTCGCGTCACAGATCCGCCGCTCCAAACAAACGTTTACGGCGCGATCGTCGATACGACGCAAGCCGGCAACACTCTTCGTCCATACATTCGTCCCGGTGCGGCGATCGTTCCACAAGTCGGTGCCGCGCCATTGACCATCGCGACCAGCGGCGGCACGTCCACGGGACTCATCGATTCCGGCGGCTGGGATTTCGGTGACGGTACGACCAGTGTACTGTTCTCGACGACGCACAAATACGTCAACGCCGGGTCGTATCTTGCCGTTTATTCGTTGAACAAAGCCGGGTTGCAATACAACGAATTCTTCCATATCGACGTCGGCAGCACCGATGTCGGCGGCGCAAACGGTCCGCCGCAATCCGTTGGCGGCGTCATCGGCAACATCAGTTCCGGCGTCAACACCGGCATCGTCCTCAGTTCGTTTTCAGCGGCGTTGAATTTCGTCAAGACCGGCGCCGATTCGTTCCATCTTGTCGGCAAATTCGATGTCACGCGTATTCCTGTTTATCTGACCGGACAGCACGTGAAAGTCACCCTCGGCACCAACGTCTACGCGTTCGATCTGCTCGCCGATGGAACGTTCACGTCCACCACCGGAACAACCCCGTTTCTCACGTTTCAGTTGGCCTCGATCAACGGCGTGTTCGCGATGAACGCAGCGAGCGACAAACTACTTGCCGCACTTTCCGGCAGCGGTGTCAGCAACACCACCGCGTCGAAACTCCCTGTGTCCATTCCCATCTCCATCTCCTTCGCCGGGATGAGCACCACGCAGTCGATTCAGGCGCAGTACACGGCCAAAGTTGGAGCGTCCGGCACTCTCAATTACTCGCTCGGCACAACCGGCGCCACCGGGGACGGCTACTTCGGCGTGTCGAGCGGTTACGCCACGGAGCGCCTGACCAACGGCAAGACCGGAGACATGATTCACGACTTCGGCGCGATCGGCAACCTCACGCTCCCCGGCAGCGCGACGCTCGTGAAATCGACCGCGCCAAATGGCATCTGGCGCGTCCGTGTGGGCAACTACTCCGAGTCTATTCCTGTCAGTGCGGTGACCCTCTCCGGCACCACGTACTCGTATCTGCCCAAGGGCGTCAAAATCGGCATCACACAGTTCGCGTACAACCAAAAAAGCGGCGGCTACATTCTGCTCCTCAAAGCCATCCCGGCAACTGGTGAAGACGCATCCGGCATGGCCATTTCAACAGACCAAATCACCCGAGCCGACATCGCGGTCGCCGTCGATCTCGACCTGGATGGCGGAGCCAAATTCCAAGCCGGACAATTTCTCCGCCTCATCCGCAAGGACGTCACCAAATCGAAATGGACGCTCAGGTAAGTGCCGAGTGCCGACTCGGGGCGCGTTGCCCCGAGCCGATTTGTCGCAGACTTTCAGGCTGAAAAGTGTTTGGCGGCGCGATGAGCTTTCCACACTGGACATCAAACTCCAAACATTTTTCCCAGCACTCAGGATTCGGCACTCTGCACTTATTTCTGAAACGGCAACTTTCCTGCTCCGCGGGCCGGAGTCGGCTTGTATCCACCCACTTTTTCATAGACGCGCACGTAATCAACCACCATCTCGGCGGGAAATGTTGTCGTCTTGTCCGGATTGCCGAGGAATTGTCCGCCAACCGCCAAATTCACGATGATGTAGTACGGATGATCGAACGGCGCGGGCCAAGGATTGAGCTCGGATTCGTTGACGGGGTTGACGCCCTTGGGCCCATCGCGGTCGCTGCAACTCCACCAGAAATTCTGCGTCTGGTACAGCTTTCCATCGACAAGCCAGCGGATTTCGCCCGGCTCCCACTCAACTGCGTAAACATGAAAATCCGCGATCGTTCCATTGTCAGGTAGCGTGTACTCCTTGCCGGTGTGCGTGTTGACCGGCCAGCTCCCGCCGTAATGCAGCGTCCCCAGCACTTCTGTCGGCTTCTGGCCGCGCGCTTCTAAAATGTCGATCTCGCCCGACGCCGCCCAACCGCCGAACTTTTCGTCCTGGGGCAACAGCCAGAAAGCCGGCCAGATGCCCTTGCCCAGCGGCAGCTTGGCGCGCATTTCGAATTTTCCGTACAGCTTGTTGAACAGCGGCGTCTTGTCGTTCTTCCGCGTTTTCATTTTCGCCGACGTGTACTGAGCGCCTTTG
>JANXLS010000096.1 GCA_025355035.1 Planctomycetota bacterium
GCATCACGCCGCAGGAACGCGGTTTCGCGATCGGCGCGAAACGCTTGCAATATGCGTCAGCCGAATACTCCATGCCGCTGTACGAAGAAGTTGTCCGCGGCGCAGTCTTCGTCGATGCGGGCACCGCTTACGGCGCCGGAACAACTGATCCCCACGTGCGCGTAACCAACGATTCAGGCTTGCGAACGTCGGCTGGCGTGGGTCTGTACATCCGAACGCCGTTCTCGCCAGCCCCGGTCCGCCTCTACTTCTCAAAGGTGATCGACAGCACGATTTACGATCACAAAAAGGCGATCGACTTTACGCTAGGAACGCGGTTCTAATAAAGCGCGCCGTTGCCCTCTCCTGTTGGGGAGAGGGTCGACGCATGCCCCCCAGTTCTAAAAGGGATACGCGAGGTGAGGGGTGAGGGGAAGGTGTCGCTTTAGCTGTGCGCAGGTCAATAGCTATGAGAAATTCGTAGATCTATTTTTTTAGAATTTCGTTTCAAGACGAATGAATTTAAAACGTCTAGTACGCGATTCAATTAGGGAGGAACATAAGTTGCCGTATCGAAAAACGATTTCGCTGGCGTTGAAAACGCTTTGTGCGTGCTTGCTCATGCTGTTGGCCGGCATGACGATTCACGCCGGTGAAACGCAAAAACTCGCCGTTGTAAACGTGTCCTTTGTCTTCGAAAAATACGCAAAGGTCGCGGACGTTCAGCGCAAGATTGACGCGGTTCACGATGCAAAAAAGAAGGAACTCGAAATTCGCGGCCGCGAATTGCAGGACATGAACAAGCGCTTGACCGAAATGTACCAACAGGCGGGCCAATCGGAACAGGTATTCGACATGGTTCAGTCGACGCGCAAGCAACAATTCTTGTACGAACGCGACGTCGCCCAGTTAAACGCGACAATTCAAAAAGACTACACGCGCGAAATGCGCGAAGTTTTGAGCGATATTCGCCAGGCAATCAAGGGTCACGCTGAAGCAAACGGTTACGACATGGTTCTCCGTTCCCCCGACTCCGACAATCCCGACGCCAAGCCCGGGAATTCCAAAACCGATCCGGCCGCTTTGGAAAAACAAACGTATCTCCAGAAGCAGGAAGCGCAGACGCTCGGCGAAGTCATGGAACGCTTCAACCGCAATCCCGTGCTGTTTGGCGCCACGACCGTGGATATCACGCAAGACGTTTTGAATCGCTTGAACGAAGCATTCATGAAGCGCGCATTGGGCGCTCCGCCTGCAAAGTAATTGTTCGATTTAAGGCAGTAAATAAAGGGGTGGCCAAATCGGCTGGTCCGTAGAAAAGTTTCAACCCATCAAATCAAGGAGCTGGATGATGTCTGAAGTTCGCAAGTACGCGATGTTGGTTGCACTGGCTGGCATATGTTTCGTTGGTGCCGCGAAGGCGGAAGACAAACGCATTGCCGTCGTCAACGTTTCTGAAGTCTTCTCCCGCTACGCCCGCGTGAAGGATGTTCAGGAAGTTCTGCAAAAAGAATTCAAACCCAAGCAAGACGAAATGGAAGCCGATCAGCGCAACCTCAAAAAATGGAAAGATCGCATCGAAACCAAGAGTCTCGAAGTCGATCCCAAAAAAGACAAGGATCTTTTCGCCGACCAATTGAAACTGCAGCAGGCGACGTTCGATTTCCAGAACAAGTACGAAGACTTGCTTCGACAGGTCGAAGAACGCCGCAAGAATGAAATGAAGTCGGTGCTGATGGAAATTCGCCGTGCCATCGCCACGACAGGCAAGCAGGAAAAGTACGAATTGGTTCTGCGCGCGCCCGAATACGACGACGTTTTTGATCCGGCCAAGGCCGGTGAAAAAGACAAAAACGACGAAGCCACGTCCGCCGCCGAATTGGTCCGCCGCTTCCGCGACAACCCGGTGTTGTTCTTCGCTTCAAACGTGAATATCACGAATCAGGTTGTCGAAATGCTGAACGCCGACTACAAAGCGGCTCCGAAAAAATAGTCCTTCAAACGACCCAAATCCAAAACAAGCGGCGCTCCCGAAACGGACGCCGTTTTTTTTGGTGCCAAGTCCCAAGTCTAACACTCGGCACTCGACACTTTAAACGGAGGTTCTCATGACAGCTTTGGAATTGGCAACGAAGCTCCAGTGTGAAGTACTGAAGGGTAACGGCGAGCGCGGAGTCGCGGGTGTCTCCAGTTTGGCGGAAGCAAATGCAGAGCAGTTGGCTCCGTATACAGACGCGCAGTATCTCGCTCAATTGAAAGCAACGAAGGCAGGCGTCATTCTCGTCAAGCAGGGCATGCCGCTGGATGAAGTGCCCGCCGACGCAACTGTGATCGCAGGTCCAGATCCGGAAATGGCATTCCTCGAAGCGGTTCGACTCTTCCATTCAGAGCCGGCGCGTCCGCTGGGAATTCATCCGAGCTCCATTATTGAACCGGGCGTAACGATCGGAGCCGACGTCCATATCGGTCCCTTCGTTTTCATTGAGTCGGGAACGCGCATCGGTGATCGGTGCTCGATTCAAGCCAATACGACGATCGGTCGCAATTGTGTGATCGGTGACGACAGCTCGATCCATGCGCGCGTGACAATCTATCGAAAGGTGACGCTCGGAAAACGGGTGACGGTCTTTTCCGGCGTCGTGTTGGGAGCGGATGGTTTTGGATATAAATTCCGCGGCGGAAAATACATCAAAGTACCCCATGTGGGTAGTGTCGAAATCAGTGACGACGTTGAAATCGGCGCGAACACCTGCATCGATCGCGGCTCGCTGGGAGCGACGCGAATCGGTGCCGGAACGAAAATCGATAATCTCGTTCAGATCGCGCACAACAACGAAATTGGAATGCACTGCATTCTCTGTGGACAGGTGGCGATGGCCGGTTCATGCAAATTGGAGGATTACGTGGTGCTCGGCGGAAACGTCGGCGTTGCGGATCACTCCGTAATCGGTAAAGGTGCCCGAGCCGGTGCCAAAACTGGTATCGCCGGAACTATTCCTGCAGGTATGGAAGTTTGGGGCTTGTTCGCACGCGAAAAACGGAGCGTCGTCCGGTCGTATGCAGCTCTCCAGCATTTGCCGGACCTGATCAAACGTGTCTCAGCGCTGGAAAAAAAGGCAGGCGATAAACCGAATTAATTATCGAATTGCGCAACGTGTCGAACGCGGTATCTTTTTTTTCGTGCAGGGTGGCAGACGTATTTCTTGACTTTAGTGGGAGAGCATGATGTCCGATTGTATTTTCTGCAAGATCGGGTCCAAGGAAATCCAGGCGATGCTCGTCCATGATGAGGACGACTTGGCTGCGTTTCGCGACATCAACCCGCAGGCTCCCGTGCACGTGTTGATTATTCCGAAGAAACATATCGCGTCGATGAATGACTTGGAACCCGGCGACATGGGTTTGTTTGCAAAGATGGTTGCGGCTGCAAAGCGCATCGCCAAGCAGGAAAAGATTTCCGCGAGCGGCTATCGCCTAGTACTGAATACCGGTGCGCATGGCGGACAATCGGTTGGCCATATTCATCTGCATATGTTGGGCGGAAGGCAATTGGGCTGGCCTCCGGGTTGATGACCGCTGAACTCGACGCTCGCAATCAGACGTTCGGAAAACCAGGCCAGTCCGAAATTGCGTTGTGGCGCAATGCGCAGTTCGTTCACAGGAGAATCAAGACGATGCAGTTCGAATTCGGCTGGAAGAATCAATGGACGAAAGTCGCTCTGGCGTTTGTGTGCGCGACGGCGTTCGTGCATACGGCTGAACTCGGATACGTCTGGAAGTCGAATGAAGTCCTGCGCTTCGAATACATCAAAAACATCGCCATAGAAGAAGAAGCCAACGCCGATGAAATCTGCAACGATCATCCGGCGACGCTCTTGCAGGCGAGTGTCGATGTCGTCAATTTCAAACAGGAATCCGAAGATGCGATCGCCCCCCTTTATAAATTGGGTAGGGTGGTTCAGGTCGCTACCTGCAAGCAAGGCGAGAAACTGACGCTGACCGGCAGCATCA
>JANXLS010000102.1 GCA_025355035.1 Planctomycetota bacterium
CCGCCCCCCGCCAGCACGAAGTCCCAGGCTTCGATGCGATAAACTTCGTCGGCGTTACCTCGAAATCCGGTTTCGTTCTCGCCGATGACTTTGTTCAATGCGGCGTTCTCGGCGACGGCCACGGGAGGATAGGTGTAGTGAAAATTAAAAATCGAGACGGAGGGATGAGGGGCTTTGACTCTCGCGCTGTGGTTGGCGATGTTCTGCGCGATCAGTTTCTTCGTCGCGTGAGATGTTTGCGCATCGGCGATCACATCGGCGATGTGGTGCTGCCACTCGAGAGTAACTCCGGCGAAGTAGGGCTCGTTGCAGATTTCATAATACACATTGTCGAAGTCCTTACACTCGTTCACAATTTTCCGGACGAAGGCGTCCTGTATCGGGAGCAATCCGCCGCTTTTATCGAGTGTATAAACGTCGTGCGACGAAATTGCTCCGAGGCCGTTGATGTTGTTGGCCGCGTGGAATGGGCTGAGCGGCCACATGCTGCTTTGCTTCGATTTATCGTTTTCATAAAACGGACAGAATAGATTGACCTCGACGACAACGCCTTGTTTGGAGGCTTCGGCAACAAAATCTCGAAAGCGTTTGAAATAGTCGTCATTCCATTTCGTCAGGTCCCATTTGTTTCCCCCGTCCCATGCGCCGGCTTGCGTGCTGCGCGCCCAGGGGCTGATAAAGCGTCCCTTCTTGGGCGCGAGCGAATTCATCGTGATGTTAAAGGCTCCCTCGGGTTCGCAATACGCCGCGCCGGTGAACGTGCGGGTGAGATTGAAGCCGTGCCCGGCCAATGTTTGAAGGTATTTGCTGTAGTCGAAGTCGAGATTCAAAACAGCGCCGTAATGTTCGCCGCTCGTGATCAAGATCGTGGGCTTTCCGCGGAACAGGAAGTAGTGCGGGTTTTCCGGGTGAAGTTGCAATACGTCGGACGACGCGCAACACGGCGCGAGCGCAAGCAGCACGGAGCATATGGAGAAAGCTATCCAGTTGAAATAGTCCGCGCGCCGGGAAGCGGACGCCGCCCGGTCCAGCGTAGTAAAAGGAAGAACGTTGTTCATGCCGGTGTTTACTCCCTATTGACAATGCCAGAATGGTTCATCGTTGCGCTTTTACATTGCTCCATGCAGATCTGAGCAAGTCAGCGTATTGCCTGCGAATTCCGCTGCAAGAGAAGTCAGAAAATCGCGCAAACGCTTTGCTTATTTCTCAATTTCATCCTCAACAATTACCTTCCCCTCCCACGTTGCCTTGCCGGTCTTTGGATCGTATGTCAACACGCGCTGGGAGCTGTTTGGCGCGGGCGGGAGGTCGGTTTTTGGGAACCATTTTGAGAGGTCGATTTTTACCCCGGCGAACTTCGCGTCCGCTGCCAGGTTGGTCCATTCTTTGGGATCGTTGATCATGTCGTACAATTCTTCCGAACCGTCGGCGTAGCGAATGTAACGCCACTGCTCGGTTCGCACGGCGTGATTGCCCTGGTTGTGCGAAGTCAGCGCGGGCCATTCGCGAGCGGCGGTTGCGTCCTTCAGCAGGGGCATGAGGCTGTGTCCTTCCAAACCGTCCGGCTTTGGGAGCACACACATTTCGGTGAGCGTGGGGAATGTGTCGATCAACTCCACGGTTCGTTTGCACGACACATTCGCCGCGATGCCGGGACCGGCCCAAATGAATGGCACGTGCGTCGATCGTTCCCACAGCGTGTTCTTGCCGGTGATCATTTTTTCACCGAGGTGCCAGCCGTGATCGCTCCAGAGAATCACGATCGTATTCTTCGATCGCCCGGATTCGTCCAACGCGTCCAACAACCTACCGACCTGCGCGTCCATGAAGCTCACACTCGCCAGATACGCCCGCACCAACGGCCGCCACTCGTCCATTTTCTTCAAGACAGACAAGCGCGGTTCCGGCAGCTTCCAATGCAGGAACCATGAGAACATTGGGGTCCCGGCGCGTTCATCCGGTTTCACCGGCGGCATGATCAGTTTGTCGTCGGGATACAGATCGAACCACTTCTGTGGCGCGTAAAGCGGAACGTGTGGCAGGCGAAATCCGGCCGCGATGAAAAACGGTTTTTCCGTTGGAGCGTTCTTCAACGCATCAATCGCCGCTGTCGCAATTTTGTAATCACCCGCGTCTTTTTCGTTCGCCGGGAATGCTCCCCAGTCCATCGCGGGATGGTGCGGGGGCGGGAGTTTCGCCAACAGGGTCGGCGGTCGCGCGGTTCCCGGAGCGGGGCCCCAGGCGTTGAATTCCGCCGTCTGATCTTTCTTTCGCATCGACCCGTCGTGATAAATTTTCCCGCATGTGTACGTGTAATATCCCGCCGATGTAAACGTTTGCGGGAGGGTGACCGCGCTCTTCGTCAAATCGACTTCGCGAATGCCTGGAGCGAGGCCGTAAATGCCGGTCGACGTCGGTCGACGTCCAGTCAACAAACTCGACCGCGATGGATTGCAGAGTGGGGCCTGGCAGTGCGCATTCGTGAAATTCGTTCCTCGCGCCGCGAGCCGCGCGAAATTCGGCGTCTTCACCTGCGGATGTCCCTGCAACGGTTCGACCCAATCGTTGAGATCGTCCACCGCGATAAACAGCACGTTCAAACGTTCAGCCGCGCAAGCGATCGCACTCCATCCAGCGAACAGCAGCAACGCGGCGACGGCAGTTTTTTTAATCACAATTTCTCCGCGGAAAGTTTGGAGTTTGGAGTGAAGTTCTTGGAGTCGTCGTCGCTCAATCGCGTCGCGCGTTCCATTTTTCTCCGCAGCAAACTCGAGTAACTACTTCCCCTACACCATTGCCACTTTTTCGTTTAGAATACCGAAATGAAATCGCCTTTGACATTTCCTGATGCGCTGTACGTCCATCTTCCGTTTTGCGCGGCGCTGTGTACATATTGCGATTTTGCGTCGGAGGTCTACGCTGCCGCTCGCGCGCAACGCTACCTTGACGCGCTTGAAAAGGAATTCCGCGCGCGTCTTGGCGCGTTGAAGGAATCGAGTGCTGACACTGTTTTTGCTCCGCGCACAATCTTTTTAGGTGGCGGCACACCCAGCGCGTTGAACATTCCGGAATTGAGGCGCTTTTTTTCGATTCTGAAATCGCAGGTCGATGTGTCGCGCGTCGAAGAATTTACGATCGAAGCGAATCCCGGGTCGACGGAACCTGCGAAACTCGACTATTTACTTAAGGAATGCGTCAACCGTATCAGCTTCGGAGTGCAATCGTTTCAACCCCATTTGCTGAAATTGCTGGGGCGCGTTCACGGAGCGAGCCAGGGGCGCGAGGCTGTTCGGATGGCTCGCGCGGCCGGGTTCACGAACGTTTCGATCGATCTCATGCACGGCCTTCCGACGCAATCGCACGACGATCTTCGTCGCGATCTGGATGAAGCGCTCGCGTTGGAGACGGATCATCTCTCAGCGTACGGACTCATTTACGAAGATGGTACTCCGCTGAAGACCGCGGTTGAAAAAGGCACCGTCGCGCCGCTCCCGGCAATCGAGGAAAGTGCGCATTACTCGACCGTAATGGAGACGCTCGAACGCGGTGGACTGCCACAATACGAGATCAGCAACTACGCTCGTCCGGGCCGGGAGGCACAGCACAATTTGGTGTATTGGCGCAACGAAGCGTATCTCGGGGTCGGCGTTTCTGCGGCCAGTTTCGTCGACTTCGAACGCACGGTGAATTTCATCGCCATGGACAATTACATGAAAGCGGCAGAATCGTTGGGCAACGCCATCGAGACGCGCGAAACATTGGACGCCGCCGCCCGAGCGCGCGAATCGCTGATCCTCGAACTGCGTCTCGCGCGCGGAATCGATCCCAACGAATTTGCCTCGCGCTGGGGCACGAATCCATTGTTTGATTCCAATGTGGTCGCAACGTTTTTCACGGAAGGCCTGATGGAAAAAACAGCGGACGGGCGCATCCGAATAACCCGCAGGGGAATGCCTGTTGCGGATGGGATACTTTCGAATTTTGTTTAGCGAGATACACATTCCAAGGAAGACGCTATGGAGCACTTCACGATTATTTTAAACGATGGCACTCCGAAGGAATGAGCGAATTCAACGACCCGCCACGCCCGCGCACACGTCGCACGTTGGATTTCGTGCGATCTTGAATGTCTGAAAATTCATTGAGCGCAGGTCGCACACGGCCATGCGCCCGAAAAGGGGTTCGCCAAATCCCGACAGGATTTTGATGGCTTCCATGGCGGCCATGCAGCCGATGGTTCCTGCGACAGCGCCGAAGACGGGGAAATCGCGCTTCCAGGCGGGCGGATTTGTTGGGTGCAGACAGGCCAGGCACGGCGTTCGGCCGGGCAGTATGGATGTCACGCGCGCTTCCAATTCGTACATCGCACAGTCGATCATCGGCTTTTTTTGACGCACAGCTTCGCGGTTCATCGCGAAGCGTTCGCTGAACAGCGGGGCGCAATCAACCACCACATCTGCCAATCCGACAAGTCGCGCGGCGTTATTGTCGCCGATGTTTTCGTCGCATGATTCGACGACCAAATCCGGATTCAGATCGCGCAACCGACGCGCTGCCGATTCCACGCGTGGTTTGCCGATCCAATCGCGCGTCATCAAAATCTGCCGATTCAGATCGTTCGCGCGCACGGGTCCGGCGTGGGCCAAGATCAACTTTCCGACGCCGGCACACGCCAATTGATACGCGACATTTCCACCGACGCCGCCGCAACGCGAAATCAATACCGAGGCGTTCTTCAGCGCCAGTTGCCCGGCTTCACCAAACCCCGGCACCCACATCTGCCATTCATAAATCAAGCGATCGGTTTTTGTAAGCGCTTCGTTCATGCTGCATTCTCTCCTCTTTTTCCACAATAACCGGATGCTCAGAAAACGCGATGAGAACGTCGTTGTTGAAATTAATGGTTAATTTCTCACTCGATGCGCCACGAAAATTCGAATTCCTGGATTTTCCGCACCATGCCTCTAAAAATTCTGCCGATAATCGGCACCGCTTTTGTCGAATTGCGTTGACAAAAAAGAAAAATCTGAGAGACTCCGCGAGATTTGTCAAACATACAGGTATCGCCAGACTGCGCACAGTTGTAAAGTGCGCGAGGGGGGATCAAATGCGCGCATCCAAAATAATGCTCTGTACGGCGCTTGTCGTCGCTGCTGCCGTCCATGCGGAGCAATCAAGTTCGAGCGTCAATAGCGGTTACGGTTCGGGGTATGGCTCGAGCTACGGTGCCACGACCTATAATGGTATGACCATCGGCACCAAGGGTGGCACGCTTGAACAGCAGGCGAATGGCTATACCTATCACGACGACACGCCGAATTTGAAGATCCAAACCGCGCGCTATTTCTTGAGCCGCTGGTATGACCTCATCGATATCGTTGACTTCTCATTCGGAGCAGGCCCGGGCTTTTTGGTCAATGCCCACGCGACGAAGTTCTTTCAAGTCGGCTTCGGTTACTCGGATGCCTACCGCGTCGGTTTCCGCGGTCGCAGCGCGGGTGTGTGGCGCGAAAAACGCTTAGAAGCGGGCGTCAGCATTCTGTATTACCAAAAGGTGAAGCGCGAACGCATTACGGGTTGGGTGGAAGATTTCCGTACCGATAAAATGGATCTCGACACCGCGAAGGTTTATGCCAATAACAACGATCGTTCTTACTTGGGCATCGGTGGAACCTTCCACGCGTTGATCCTCGTTGATTTCAACATCCGTCCGGCGCAAGCTGCCGACTTTGTATTGGGTTGGTTCGGCATCGACTTCCTGGACGACGACACGTGCAAGCCCCGCAGAAACAAAGATCTTTAAGTGTCGATCGTCGTATTCAGAATTTAGAATTGGGGCTGGCGAGTTTGCCAGCCTTTTTTACGACCCGAAAGTGAGATGGAAGGAAAGCGTTTAGATGAATTTGCCCGCAGCCCGCTTGGTTCTTGAAGACGGCACCGTCTATCGAGGGCGCGCGTTTGGCGCAGCCGTGGACCGCACCGGCGAAGTTGTGTTCAACACGTCCATGGCCGGCTATCAGGAGATCCTGACCGACCCGTCGTACACCGGCCAGATCATTGCAATGACTTACCCCCTTATCGGCAACTACGGCGTGAACCCGCAGGACGTCGAATCCGACAAGCCGCAAGTCGATGGTTTTATTGTGCGCGAACTCAGCGCTCTTCGCAGCAACTACCGCGCGCACGACGATCTTTCCAGCTACCTGGCTAAAGCCAGCGTTCCGGGAATCGAAGGCATCGACACGCGAGCGTTGGTCCGCAAACTTCGCTCGGGCGGCGTTCTGCGCGGCGTTCTCGCTTGTTCCGAAGTGTCGGCGCAACAGTCTGATTCGGATCTCGTAGATCGCGCGCGGTCGTCGCCGAAGATGGAAGGCCAGAATCTCGCTGCGAAAGTCAGTTGCAATGCGTCGTACGAGTGGAACAGTGGTTTCATCGATGGCTTCTCGAACAACCAGACGCCCAACGAAGGAGCGGTCACCGGCCAGCGCGTGAAAGTCGTCTGCGTCGATTACGGTGTGAAGACAAACATTTTACGCTGCCTTACCGATTCAGGTGCCGACGTCACTGTGGTTCCGTCGTCTGCGACGACTCATGACGTTCTCGCTCTGAAGCCCGATGGCGTCTTCCTCTCCAACGGGCCTGGCGATCCGGCAGCAGTAACCGGAGCGCCGGAATTAATCCGCAGCCTGGCGGGAAAAGTTCCGATGTTTGGGATTTGCCTTGGGCACCAATTGATGGGGCTTGCGTTTGGCGGTCAGACGTACAAGCTCAAGTTTGGCCATCGCGGCGGCAACCAGCCGGTCTTTGAAGCGACGACGGGCAAAGTCGAAATCACGAGCCAGAATCACGGTTTCGCAGTCAATCCCGAAACGCTCTCCAAAGATCGCGTCGAGATCACGCACATCAATCTGAACGACAAGACGGTCGAAGGCCTCAGCCACAAAGACTTCCCGGCGTTCTCGGTTCAGTATCATCCTGAAGCGAGTCCGGGACCGCACGACAGCTACTACTTGTTCGGGCGGTTTAGAGAGATGATTTTGAAGCATAAGAAGTGAGTCGGATGAACGGCACGTTTGGAGTGACGAGTCAGGACCAGCGAAATCGACACAGTGAGTGCAATCCTCCAAACTGTCAACTCCAAACTCCAAGCCATTAACTTTGAACCTTGAACTTTGAACCCATTCTTATGAGTCTGACGCCCGACATCAACACGTTCTTGAAACTCGCTGCGGAGAATCCGGGCAGACTCATTCCCGTCTCGCGCAACTTTCTCGCCGACGGCCTGACGCCCGTTGCGGCGTTTCGCCGCATGCCTGACAGTGACTACGCGTTTCTGCTTGAATCCGTGGAACGCGGCGAACGCATTGGGCGCTACAGTTTCGTTGGCAGCGGTCCGGACGTCATCTTCCGGGGCAGCGTTTTTCCCACGCCCACTTACTCCATCGAAACGTCGAAGGGAACGCAGCACCACGAGGGCGACCCGCTCAAGGCGCTCGAACTTTTTCTTGAAAACAACCGCGCTATTCCGGCGGATCCCAGCATTCCTGTTCCGCCGTTCGCGGGCGGTGCGGTTGGGTATCTTGGTTATGATGTTGTGCGTTTGATCGAACCGCGTTTGATGGCTCATCCGCCTGCAAAGGCGGGGCTCGAAAACATTCCGGATATGATCGTCCCGATTTATAAGACGATCCTGGCGTTTGATCACGTTTCGAAGATTGCAACGATCGTTCATCATGTCGATCTCCGCGAATCGACGGACCCGCGCGCCGCGTATAAAAATGCCGGTGATATTCTCGCGAGCGTCGTGACACATTTGCGCGAACCCAATCTTGAGCCGCTTGACGACCTCCCAGCAACGAACCCGACCGCGACAGCAACGTTCACAAGCAATGTCACGCGCGACGGGTTCTGCGCCGCAGTTGAAAAAGCCAAACATTACATCGCTGCGGGCGACATCATTCAGGTCGTCCTGTCTCAGCGGCTTTCGTGCCAGACGAAAGCGCCGCCGTTCGAAGTCTACCGCAGTCTGCGCACGATCAATCCATCACCGTATATGTTTTATCTGCGCATGGGCGGTTTGCATCTTGTCGGCAGTTCGCCGGAAGTGATGGTCCGTGTCGAGAATGGAGCGATCACGGTGCGCCCCATCGCGGGAACACGTCCGCGCGGGAAGGACGCCGCAGAAGACGCACGTCTGGCGAAGGAACTGCTCGATGATCCGAAGGAATGCGCGGAGCATACGATGCTGCTGGACCTGGGTCGAAACGATGTGGGTCGTGTAGCCGAATACGGCAGCGTTCGCGTCAGCGAAAAAATGATCATCGAAAATTATTCGCATGTGATGCATATCGTCTCAAATGTTGGCGGAACGATGCGCGCGGGACTGAATGCGTTTGATGTATTCGATTCCTGCGTTCCGGCGGGAACCGTCTCTGGCGCGCCGAAGATCCGGGCGATGGAGATCATCGACGAGGTCGAACCCGATCGCCGCGGACCGTATGCCGGGGCTGTCGGCGTCATGGATTATCTCGGCAATTTGAACACCGGTATTGCGATCCGAACGTTTGTGATGCAAGCGAAACCGGACGGCTCGTACGACGCCCATGTTCAGGCGGGGGCGGGCGTTGTAGCCGATTCGATTCCGCAGAGCGAATACGACGAAACACTGAACAAAGCCCGGGCGTTGCTTCGAGCATTGTCCGCTGCTGAGGCGCGCTTGGGCGTTTAAAAATCACGCGTATTTCCATCTTGCGCTGGCGTATTTATGCAGCACAATACGCGCGAAAATTCGACATCTTTCTTCACACCGATCCCAGCGCAAATTCGCGCACGTCTTTGCGTTCGGATCTTTGATCGAGGAGCATTCGACATGTCCCAAATCCGATTCTTTTTCTCAATCCTGTTACTGACCCTGTCCGCACTTGCGCTTGTCGGTTGCGGAGAGGGTTCAACGCCCAAGGCGTCCGGTGGCGACGCCAAACCGGGCGAAGATACGCTCGCGCGCATCAAGCGCGAAGGCGTCATCAAATGGGGGGCAGATTCCGGCGGCGGCGCACCGTACGTCTACGGAGATCCGAAAGATCCGAACCACATCATCGGATTCGAAATGGACATGATGGACAAGATTGCCGCGCACCTCGGTGTCAAGCATGAGCGCGTTCAGGCCGAATGGGCCAGCCTGCTTGAAAACATGAAGGCCAATCGAACGGACATGGTGCTGAACGGAATCGAAATCAACGAAACGCGGACTAAGACGTTCAATTTCAGCCAGCCGTATTTTATCTACGAACAGCAGATCAGTGTTCGTACCGAAGACAAGGACAAGTTCAAAACGTTGGACGATCTCAAGGCTCAGAAGGTCGGCATTCTTGATGGGACCGAATCCGGAAACGTGCTCGAGCGTGCGGGTTTCAAGAAAGACCAGATCACGAT
>JANXLS010000107.1 GCA_025355035.1 Planctomycetota bacterium
CTATGCTTTTTGCATGAATGTCTTCAAGCGAATTCTAAAATTGCTGCGCCCTCATTACCCGGCACTCTTCGCCGGTTTGTCCTGCCTCCTTTTCTCCACGTCGGCGATGCTGATCCAACCTGTGTTGTGGAAAGTAATGGCCGACGATGTTCTCGTGAAGGGCCGGCACCAATACTTCACACAGGTTATCGCCGCGATGCTCGTGGCCGGTTTGCTCGGATCGATAGCGACGGGCTTGCGATCTTGGCTGCTTGAACGCACTGCCCAGAAATTTGTCCTCGAGTTGCGCCAGCGCATCTACGCTCATCTTCAATCCCAACCGCTCACCTTCTTTCACGAGAGTCGCAGCGGCGATTTGACCGCGCGCGTTATCGGCGATGTCGACACGCTTCAGGAAGTCGTGATCAACGGCACCGACACGTTTCTCTCGAATATTCTCGGCATGATCGGCGTCGCTGGTGTGTTGATCTGGATGAACTGGAAGCTCGGCCTCGCAACCGTTATTCCGGTGCTGATCACGCTCTCGCTAATGCGTCGCTATAATTCGAAAGTTAAACCCGTATACCGAGCGGCGCGCGACAAGCTGGGGGACGTCAGTGCGAAGCTTCAGGAGAATCTAACCGGTATCAACACCGTCAAAGCCTTCGCTCGGGAAGACGAAGCCGCAGAGCGTTTCCACATCACCGTGCTCAATTATTTTACGCAATCGCTTTTGGGCATTTCACTCCGCGCTCGGTACATGCCGATCGTCCAGTTCCTGACGTTCTTCGGCAGCGTGATCATGATCGGTTACGGTGGATGGCTGTACATTCACGAAGGCCTCGCGATTGGAACGCTGATCGCCTACCGCGGTTATTGGTGGCAGCTTTACGGTCCCGTCTACAGCATCGCCGGGATCAACGACATGCTCCAGCGCGCGAACGCCGCCGGTTCGCGCATCTTCGAACTCCTCGATCACGTCCCGGAATTGCAGGACGCTCGCAACGCCATCGAACTCCCGCGCATCCGAGGGGACGTTCGTTTCGAAAACGTCAGCTTCAAATACGCCGGACACAGTTCCGCCAAACCAAAGTCCGGCGACGTGACGGAACGGGTGCCAGCACGAACCACGGAGCGCGGCACGTTGTCGGAGATGTCCTTCCACGTTGCGCCCGGAACGCGCGTCGGACTCGTGGGTCCAAGCGGAGTGGGGAAAAGCACCCTGCTCGCGTTGATCCCGCGCTTTTACGATCCGCAAGCCGGAACGATTAGCATCGATGGTTTTGATCTCAAAACCATCACGCAACGCTCGCTTCGGCGTCAAATTGGCATGGTTTTACAGGAAAGTTTTCTCTTCAACGATTCAATCATTGAAAATATCCGATTCGGTCGTCCGCTGGCTACTTTGGAAGAAGTGGAGCGAGCTGCGCGACAATCCAATGCGCATGAATTCATCGAACGCCTGTCGCACGGTTATGACACGCTCGTCGGCGAACGCGGCGTAAAATTGTCAGGCGGGCAGCGGCAGCGCATCGCGATTGCCCGCGCGTTCCTCGCCGATCCCGCTATCCTGTTACTGGACGAAGCGACGAGTGCCGTGGAAGCCGAAAGCGAAGCGATCATTCAACAGGCGCTCGAACGCCTGATGGATGGTCGAACCAGTTTTGTCGTCTCGCATCGCCTGTCCGTGATCCGCTCGTGCGACGTGATCATGGTCATCGATCAGGGAACGATTGTCGAACAAGGAACACATTTGGAATTAGTGGGTCACAACGGCGTCTACGCCCAAATGTACCGGCTTCAAATGGGCACCGAAAAGTAGAGTAAAAATCCGTTCGCTTGCGGTTTACGTCTGATAGTCCGGATGGATGGAAAACGGCCTCTCCGACGTAAAAGCGTAGTGAAAATATGAGGATCGCTGGAATGAAAAGTCTGTTGTCTGCGCTCGCGATCGTCGTCTGTGCCGGAAGCTTCAATTCGAACGCCAGCGATCTCGTCGCTGTTCCGCGTGCCACCGGATTCACATCCGCTGCGTCGTTGAATAACGCTCGTTCCCAACACACTGCGACGCTCCTTTCGAACGGTAAAGTTCTCGTCGTCGGTGGTGAAATGGATGGCGGTACGACGCTTCAGTCATCCGAAGTATACGACCCCGTCGCGAACACGTGGACGACAGTCGCAACGCTCAACGTCGGCCGTAAACGCCATACCGCAACGCTGCTGTCCAACGGAACAGTTCACGTCGCGGGCGGCTTGAGCGACGCCGGCACTGTATCGAGCGCCGAAATCTACGACCCCGTTGCGAACACATGGACGACGACGAGCGCGATGAGCACCCCGCGCCAAAGCTTCACCGCAACCGTACTCCCGAACGGAAAAATCCTCGTCGCGGGCGGCTGCAAGCAAACGACCGGAGCCGCGAACGCTGCCGTCACGGGTTTAAACACATCCGAGATCTTCGACCCGTCATCGAATGGTTGGACGCCCGCTTCGAACATGTCGAAGGCTCGCTTTTTTCACACCGCGATACTGCTGACGAACAACAAAGTCCTCGTCGCCAGCGGAGCAAGCGCGCAAACGCAAACCACCGCCACGACCGTTACGAGCGCGGAACTCTTTGATTACATTCAAAATGTATGGACGACCGGCGGCACCTTGACGGCCGGACGAAGCCAGGCGGTCCTCGCGCCGATCAGCAACAACCGCGTTCTCGTCGCAGGGGGGCTCAGCGCCGCCGCCCGTCTTTCCAGCGCGGAACTGTACGACTCGCAGCAATTGACGTGGTCCGCGACCGGCTCGCTGAACGTCGCACGCACGCTGCACACTGCGACGACGTTGAGCAACGGGCAGGTGTTCGTCGCAGGCGGTTTCGACGGCAACAACGCGATGAACAGTTCCGAATTGTACGACCCCGTTACAGCACTCTGGAGTTCCGCGGGAACGCTGATTGGCGCCCGGCAATACCACACCGCGACGTTGTTGCAGAATGGCAAAGTGCTGTTGGTCGGAGGGAACAACCAAATAAATTTGTCGACCGTCGAACTCTTCGATCCCGGTGCGTCCAACGCGCCGCTCACGCTCGCGTCCGCTCCCAGCGCATCGCCGAATCCCGCGAGCATCTCGCAAGCTGTTTCGTTCTCGGCCTCCGCTTCGGGCGGAACGGGGGCGCTGACTTACGCCTGGAGCTTCGGCGACGGCTCCAGCGGCAGCGGTGCAAGCGTGATACACGCGTATTCAGCGAGCGGCACATTCAACGCGTCCGTCACGATCACAGATGCGACGAACGCGAGCGTCTCCGGAAATGTGGCGGTGACTGTCGGGGGGAATGCGCGCGCGGTGGTCGTCGGCATTGGAGCCGACAACGACGGCGATGGTTTTTCGAATGTTGTTGAGCAGACCATGGGCTCTAATCCAGCCGACCCCAATTCAATACCGTTGGGCGTGACAAACGTTCTCGCACCCTTGCCGCTGACCGTTGCAAAACTAAAAACGCTCCTGGTCTTCAATCGCGGCAACCACGATTTGATTCATCTGGTCGGTGCAATCCAGATTCCCTCCGGATTCGTGACCGCTGGAACAAAAATCGGCGTCGATATCAACGGAATTCCGTATCTCGCGACGTTGGACGCACACGGCAATTCCGGCACCGTGTTCAAACTACTGCTCAAGAAGACGCGAGGCGTTGTTCAGCCTCAATTGGGTTTCTTTGTCGTCAATCTCTACGGCGGAACGTATTCGAAAGCCCTGGGAACCGTGGGCATGACAAACGGAGATTTCCGGAACAAGATGGTGAGTGTCAAAGTTTCAGTCTTGTTCAACGGACTGTTGTACCAGACGAGCAAATCGCAAACGTATTTCGCTCGATTGGGGAAATACGGAACATCGCATTAGTCGCGATGAAATTTAGGAAAATTGGAGTGCGGGCATCCCGCCTGCAATTTCGCACAGGCAGGACGCCTGCGATACAATGGGTTACTTTCCGACGCAGTACAGGCGCTTCGCTGTTCGGAAGAAAACATGGCCCTGCGCAATCACCGGTGACGCGGCGGTGAAACCTTCGTCAATGTCCACGCGACACAACACTTTGAA
Organism: Planctomycetota bacterium; assembly: GCA_025355035.1. Taxonomy (GTDB): domain Bacteria; phylum Planctomycetota; class SZUA-567; order H5-PLA8; family H5-PLA8; genus JANXLS01. The sequence continues at coordinate 4,069 of JANXLS010000107.1, forward strand.
TTCCTGCGACGACAGAATCACGACATTGCCGCGTTCGTTCATGCAATAAATCTTTCCGTCGCCTGCGACGGGCGACGAACTGAAGCCTGCTTTGTCTTCGGGCGCGGAGAGCAAGCCGTCCCATTTTACTTTGCCTGTCCCCGGTTCGATGCACGACATTTTTTTCTTATCATCGTCGAGCAGGTAAAGGTAGTTGTCGTACAGCATCGGGCTGGGGACCGCGCAATCGTGCGCCGCGAATTCCCAGGCTTTCCCGCCTTCCTTCATATCGCCATTTCCACCCGCTTTGATCGCAAAGACTGGGCGCTTGCGTGGGCCGGCTGCGAAGATGAAATCGTTCGTCGCGACCGGAAGCGAAACGCTGCGCACGTTGCCGGTGATCTTCGGCGTCAACGTACCCCAGTGCCAAAACTCCTTGCCATTCTCCGGATCATGGCCGCTGACCCACAGAGATCCGGAGATCAGAATTTCCGTTCGGCCCGGGCGTTCGTACAGGACGGGCGACGAATACGATTCGCATTCGCCGTCCTTCGCATCGCTCTTGCGCGGTGCCTTGAAAATATCTTTTCCCGACTTCCAATCCATGCACAGCAAATACGAATCGAACTTCGGATCTGCCGCCTTGCCGCCCCTGGCTTCGAGCCGATCGCGGCGCAACACCTGAACGTAGAGCTTCTCCTTATAGAGAAGCGGGGTCGAGCTGTAGCCGTGCAGGTACGTTAATTCACCGTGATCTTTCGGAATGCTGCGCGTCCACAGTTCCTTGCCATCCGTGTCGTAACAGGCCATGTCGCCCGTGCCGAACGTGAAGCAGACTTGCTTGCCATCGGTGACAGGCGAGCACGACGCGAGCGTGTTTTTTCCGGTCCCTGAAACTGTGCCGGGAGTCGTCTTTACGACGACTTTTTGCCAGCGGATTTTGCCGTCGAGGCGATTGATGCAGATGCCGATCAGTTCGCTGCCGTCGGCATTGTTGGATGCGACAAAGACATTGGTGTCGAAGACGACCGGTGTGGCATTGCTTGCGCCGGGAAGATCGCAGACCCACGCGAGGTTTTTCGGGTGCGTTTTCTTGTCGGCGTCTTCGATGCTGAACGTGTCCGGCAGATTCGATTCGGAGGTCGAACCGTTGTTGTTCGGTCCGCGCCATTGGCCCCAATTTTCCGCGTGAGCCACACAACTCAGAATGGCGATTCCGGCGAGAAGACATTTGTTCATATTCGAAATTCCCTGCGTGATTCGTTGAATGGGACGACTTGGAATCTGGAAGAGAATACACCGTGCGCTGCGCTTTTCCGATCTTCGAACCGTAGTTTAGAGCGGTTTCAAATGACTGAAGACAAATCTGCTTGCGGCGGGCTGCGCGGTACTTCGTCAGACTCGCTTAACGTAGTTTCCAAATACGTTTCGCTCGTCTTCCTCGTCCCGCTTGCCCGGCGCGGCGCATCTTTG
>JANXLS010000646.1 GCA_025355035.1 Planctomycetota bacterium
TCTTTGTACAGCGCGTACCAATCTTGAGTCAGCTTCTGAGTTCCAGCGAAATCCAGAGGGAGTTGACGTTCAGCTCGTTTGCGCATCGCTTATTTCCGGGGTTTTGGCGGTTGTCCCTTCGCAGTATCCGTAGAATAAGCCCAACCCTTCCGGCCACCGTTTAGTCACTGTTTCCTATGAAAATTCCGAATATTTTCGGGGCGGGAACAGGAACTAACTAACTAGTTCCTGTTCCCCAATCCATGTTTCGAAGCAATTACCTCTATCCCGTAAGTGAGTTTTTCGTGCGCGTGTTGTCTATTTTACCTTCGCTTTTCATTTTCCCTGATGTCCGGACAGAGTTGCCTTGTGCGACTCAACTATACTCCGCGTGGCTGAAATGCCAGTTTCATGCCGCGATGGAGGGTTCGAAAGTTTGAAAGCGAAGCGTCAGCAAGGAGTGTAGCTCGGTGCCGTGCTGAGTTGGCGCTTGGTTGATACACGCGGAAATGGCGGTTTTGAACGCGTCGAATGCGGGATAGTACTTGCCATACAAGCATTTCTTTTTGACGTGCTTCCAATAGCGTTCGATGAGGTTGAGATTGGGTGAGTAACTTGGCAGGAACAACAAGTCGACCCCGAGTTGACGCGCGTGTTCTTGCCCCAGGGCGCAGCGTTGGTAGCGGGCATTGTCCAAGACAAGTGTGAGGGGTGTTCCGAGATTTTGCGCGACCAGTTTGTCGATGAGCTGGCAGACTTGTATAGACGTAATATAGGTATCATTGCAGACGATGGTGAGTTCTTTGGTGATGGCGTTCAAGGCTCCCAACACGTTGAAGCGCTGGCGGCCGGAAGGTGCTCGGATGAACAGCCGGGCAAAGCACCAGACGATGCCCAGGAAGGGTGCCAATACGAAATGAGACGCATCCACAAAATAGACCGCGCGTTCGCCGGCTAGCCGACCAGAGAGCCGTGCCGCCGCCATTTCCGGTAGCGAACAGAGATGCGGCTTGTTGGTGCCGGGATTTGTCGGATTCGATGCCCAGCAGCGTGACGGCCAGGTCGGGCTGGCGGCTAAGCCAGTTTCGGCGAAGATCGAAAATTGCTTTGCCGGTGCCGCAGCCAGCGTCGAGGACGACGTATGTCGAAGATGATATTGCCAACCTGAAAAGGCTGGCCACGGCGGAGACGATGCGTTCTTGCGTGGGGAAAAATCCCTGTTGTGCGCGGGCAATTTCACGCATGAATTCCTCCTTTATATTTTTGAAATTGAAAACGGAAGTGTTCTCTACCGCTTCACAGCCGTAGTCGTCGGTGGCGGCTGGGTGGCGGCGATCTGTGCGTCGATGCCTTGGCTGAGATTGGCATAAAGCTGCGCCAGTTGCATCTGAATCGTCGCGGCGTGTCAGTGTTGTTGATCTCGCAGAAAAGGACTGTGAACTTTACGGTACATGAATCGATTGGGATTTTGCGTGAGATCGAACCGCTTAACTTGATGGCCATAGTGAAGCTCCTGGAATTTGACATCAGTGTGTCAGAGGTATCAATCCCTCGATTTTATCCCAGGTTTATAGATTTGCCTTTAGCCAACGCTTTACAGTAGTGTTAACGAAGGCGGCTCTGAACGCTCTGGCGCAGCTTCCAAATCGTCGCTTCCCCATCCCCGAGCCGATAACGACTTTTCGAGAGCGACTTGAATTTCCGCGGCTGCAAACGGGTACGGCGCTGACGTCACTCAGCCTCGACCGAAACTTTCATGATGGGGTTCAATGAGTGAAATCGCCCTAGCGAATCTACAGGCGATAGAAACAACCCAACCGAGATGGCGTCGTGGCGCGCCGCCCGCTGCATCAGTTTCAGCGACGCCCGCGCAATGATGCCATCTTAAGGAATGGCCTTCGCTGAACGGGTTGGCAAGGAATCGACCGCAAATTCGTCGACAATTGATTCACAATTGTGTTCGCGCGCAAACTGCGTGCCCGCAAAAACACGGCGTGACGTTTGTAGGAGCACTCACTCGAGCATGCATGCAATGCGTGGGCGGGACATATCGGCTGTCCTTAGAACGATGAATTTTGTCCAAAATCCAAGGATCTGTCCGGGTATGCTTCACCAGGAAAATTAACGCGGGTTTTAGAAAGGTTATCCGGTAATGGGAATGACGTGGACACTGGCAAATAAGGTCAAGTGAATGAATTATCTATTTCTACGGCCGGTTGACTACATCCGCCTCTTTCGATTGTCTAATAAGCAATGATTTTTGACAGCTGAGTACGGAGTAAAGAATGTTTGATCAGTGGCGTTTGAGCTGCAGCCTTAAAGCGCGGCGGGCAGAACTGGCAGGGGGAATTTTAAAATGATTGATGCGAAAAACACTTGGATCTATGGAATGCCTGCGCGTGGAACATGCTGGCGCTTGTATGGGTTGATGCTGGCGCCGGTCTTGCTTTGCGCAATTAATACCAAAAGCGTCCCGTGCCCGCGGATCGCCATCACCGGCAACACCGTAAATTGAACCAGATTTGTTGTAGTAGAGATTAAATAAACGAATTGAAACGCCCCCATCCAGGATTACGGCCATGAAAAACCACCCCATCCGAACCCCGCTTCTAGCTATGGCCCTCGCGCTGCTGGCGCTCTGCGCTTCGCCGTCGGTACGGGCGGCGTCCATCTACTGGGACGGGACTGGCACGACTTGGAATACTCCCTCCAACTGGTCCACCGCCAGTGGAGCCACCACGCCGGACCCCTTGGCGGTCCCCGGCGCGCTCGACCTCGCCACGTTCAATATCACGGGCCTCATTACCCCCCAGACGCTCACGCTCGACACCGCGCAATCCGCTTTCGGACTGGCCTTCAATAGCACGGGCACGGTCACCATAAATTCCGGCACCGGCATCAATGCGCTCACCCTCGGGACCAGCGGCATCACCATCGGATCCACTGCCGGGGCGGACACCATCAATGCCAACATCGTCCTCGGCGCGGGCGCGCAGACTTGGACGAATGCCAGTGGCAACACGCTCACCATCGGCGGCACCGTCACGCGCAGCGCGGGCACCGTGCTGAACTTCGCGGGCGCGGGCACCGTCACTTCCACCTCCGCCTTTGCCAATACCGCCGGCATCGTCGGCCCCTGGGCCTTCTCTGGCACTGGCACCAGCCAGCAATACGCCGTGAACAACGCCGGCACCATCGGCGGATTCACGGGTAGCGCCGCCGCGGATGCCAATGCGTTCGTCAGCGCGACCACAAACTACGATTTCAGCACCACCACTTCGACCACTCTTACGGCGAGCAGCACGG
>JANXLS010000153.1 GCA_025355035.1 Planctomycetota bacterium
TTTTGAGCGACTTCATCAGGTCCTCGATCGCGCGCACCGCATCATCGGCGGTGATGGCCGTTAGGCATTCCATGCGGCGTTCGACACACTGCGTCAGGTTACATCCCTCGCAGTCTATTTGTTTTCGCAGAGAGCGAAACGGCACCCCAAAGGGATCCCACCTCCCCGGAAAATCCCGCGCTGAGAAGATACCCACCGAAGGAACTTTTGCGGCAGCAGCCAGATGCATCGTGCCGGTATCGTTCCCCAAGAAAAGTCGGCAGCGTTGCAGGGCGGCTGCGGCCGCGCGCAATCCCAAAACGCCAGCGGCGTTGTATCCGCAGTTCCACGCGGCAATCAATCGTTGACCCAGCGCCGCGTCTTCGGGGCCGCCGAAGACGACCGGCCAAAAACCATGGCGTTGCACCAACGTCATTACCGTATCCTGAAAGCGGGATTCAGGCCAGACTTTGGCGGGCATTTTGCTGCCCGGCCCGATGCCGATCCACGGGCGATCGTGGCAACTGGACAACCCACCGAGCCAGGCGTCGACGTCCTGATTCTCTTTGGCTCCGAGATTCAGGTCCATGCGCGCGAGGTGTCGGGGCGGAATCGGAATTTCGGAATGTTCCAATCGGGCGAGGACGATTTCGGCTTCGTGAGGCGAAACGGGCATCGGATGATTTATGTCGGGGAGACGGACCCCAGACGTTCCGTTAAAACCGATGCATTTTGAAATACCGGCCGATTTAAAAAACAATCGATCTCGACGTTCGGCCCATCTCGAACGCGGCGGCGGATAGAGATAAATCAGCAGGTCGAAATGGTGAGCGCGCAAGGTGGCGAGGAGTTTGGCTCGGCAGAGCGAGTTCATTAAAAAGGAAGTGTGAAAAGGGTAATCGAGGAAGTTGTCAAACAGCCCCGCGCCGTGGAGGAGATCTTTTGCCAGAACATATGCTTTTCCAAACTGAACATCGCTGAGCAGGGAGATGCGATCGTTTTTGAAGTGTTCGCGGACGGCCCAGAATGCAGGCAGAGTAGCGAGCATGTCGCCCAATTGACCGACGCGAAAGACAAGCACATTCATTTGAAGGGGATTCCAAAGCGAAGTACGAGCAGCCGAAAGCGCGGGCGGATTAAAAAGGCTGCGCGGCCGTCAAAAAAATAAACGAGCCTCGTTTGGCTGCGCGCGTCAGGCGTTCTTAGAACCGTCGGGAGTAGATTCGATAAGCGAAAAGATCATCGAGTTTCCCGAATCGGAAACATGAATTTCATCAAGTACCACGTGCCAAAAAACATCGGGATGCCTCCTACGAAAATACTGACAAACCAGCACTCGACGGACAGTCCGTATAAGATTCCCATCATGCCGACCGGCAACCAACGATAATCGGGGAAGCGCATGAAATTGATCGAGTACATACCGAAGATATAGAAGACGGCGGAGATGAAAGTGGTGATGACAACAACCATGGGCCAACCGCCATTCCAATAGGCTTCGCCATAAATTGTGGCCGCGAGCGAAGACGTGTCTGAACCGAACACCTCGATATTCAATGCCACACCGGCTCGATTGACCAGCGGTTTGTCAGGCCACACTATTCTGGGAATAAACACAATCCAAACATGATTGATTGAATTTCCGGGATGCGCGTTGTCGTACGAATTCATCAAATAGGCTTGAGTGCTGGCGTACGATTGTCGCGCCCACCAGTGCTCTGAGGAATGAGTTTCGTAGTAATCGCGCGACTTGTTTTCAGAAAAGTAGTAAGAAACGAATGAGACCGTATCTTTCACGTCGCGAGAATGACGGCCAAAGCGGGAACGTCCGGAGTCAACAAGGGGTTTGACAAACATGTATCCGGAGGCAACCAGCACGAAACCCAGCGCGAGATAGCGCAAGCGCGGTTTGGCGAGATAGATCCCTATCGCCGCATTTACGAATGGCAAAATGAACATTAGTTTACTGAACACCGCCAATGCGATGGCCGAGTCGAGCACCATCAGGCCCAGGGCGATCGGAGCGTAACGACGATCCCCGCTTTGCCACAAGAAAAAGGCCAGCAGAATAACGACTCCGAACAGACTCGCCAGACTTTCAACAATTCCGGGCACGATGAAATCCAGCCAACCCAGATACATTGGAATGATCACCAGCAATTTGAGAGGACCGACCAGAAGGAATAACCGGAAGAGCATTTTGCGCGCATTGGCCAAGTTGCCCAGGTCGGGTGCCTTGGGCACCGCGGGCCGCCAAGATGTCCAGCTGGCGAGCGTATGCACGGAACAAAGGACGAGCATCCCGACGCCGTTGAGAACATTCGTTCGAGCCAGATTGAATTCGTCCATCAGAAAGAATTTATCCAGTTCGCGAATCTCATCATCCTGGCCCCAGAAATAAATCAGTGGCCCCACTCCAAAAGCCATGGCCGAAATGGCAATAAACCAAGTGATGGGAGTCCAGAGCAAAACGGGATGCCGTCGCAATCGAGTCCATACAATGGCCGTACAAACCAGCGCAAATGCCATCGGTCCAAAACGATTCGCCAAATCGAGGTACTCGCGGCGGTGCAAATCCAGACAAAAGAGATACGAACTAATATAGACCAATTGAAAGGAGATCATCCACGCGATACCGCAATTGACGACGCGGCTATCCAGCTTTGCAGGCGGTTCGAACTCGGAGGCATCCTGTTTGACGGGTGAGTGCGGGGTCATGGAACGGTTTCGTTCTTTTTAAAACCAGCGATTTTGGGTTGAACTGAACGTCGGCGCAATGCAAGTCCGAATAAAATGAGAAAGAGTCCCAGGGTTAGTATGTAAAGATGAATGCATCGGATGGCGAAGCCAGAGATCGCAAACCGACGGTCGTGCATGTGCATGCAGATGATGCGTTTGGTGAATGGAATGTCCCAGATCCAGATACTGAGCGGGAGGGAAGCATATAAAAAAGGCCACGCGGCAATCGTTACACGATTATATCGACGGCCCACATAATACGTCAAAAACGAAGCAACGATGGCCCATGGCAGCGAAGGATCTTTAGCAAGCCACATTTGGATAATGGCGGGATAGTAGTCGGGACCGTAGCTGTTCAAGATACAGGTGGGGCGATCGAAAATGGCGTTGTGTAAAATGGCGGTAAACGGAATGACGAGGAGCGCACACGTCTTGAACCAGCGTCGCCCAGCATCCCCGTCGCACGGCACCGGCACCGCGTCGGCCCGACGAGGAGTGGCTTCCGTTTCATCGAACATAATCGTAACGTTTCTCCAGCCAAACAGCTCTCAACCGCGAATCGGGTCGAAACTTGATAACACAGCTTACTGTGTTCGAACAACCGCTGTAAGTCTAGCAGGGTGCTGAAAAACTATCTTGGTCGAAATTCG
>JANXLS010000189.1 GCA_025355035.1 Planctomycetota bacterium
TTTTCCTGTCCGCCGATTTGTCCGCGGAGGACGATTTCGTCGCCTTCTTTGGCGGATTTTTTAAGGTCGCCGACGTTGGTGGCGGTGGCGGGGGATTCTTTGAGGAAGAGGTCGGCGGGCAGTTTGTCTTCGGCGAAGACAGGAACGGTGCTGAGGAGCGCGAGACAGACGAACAAAGCGGATTGAAATCGGAACATATTGATTCTCCTTAAGGCAAATTAGTGATAGGTGACACGAACCGCACGCGCATCCTAGCGCATGCGGGTTACTTTTTCAAGGCTTCCGCTATGGGCATGCGCAGGCATTGCAAGGCTGGGGGCAGAGCGCCGATGATTCCGAGCGCGAAGGCTGCGGCGAGGGCGGAGACGATGACGGTGGTGTCTACGGCCAAGCCGAAGGCGCCCATTGTAATGCGGACGGCGAGGCCATCGAGGAGTGCGAAGCCGGCGGCGACGGCGATGAGGCCACCGGCGGCTGCGATGATCAGGGACTCCTGCATGAGGTTGGCGATCAGGGCGAAGCGGCCGTAACCGAGGACTTGGAGCATGCCGAGTTCTCGGGTTCGGGCGGCGAAGGCGGCGTACATGGTGTTCAGGCCGCCGAACATGCCACCGAGCGCGATAAGGATGGCGGTGATCCAGACGATGCCTTGGACGGGGCGATAAAATTGGGCGAGCTTGGCGTAGTAGTCGGATTCGCTGACGGCGACCAACTCGAGATCGAGGCGCTGTTGGCAGAAGTCTTTGATGTCGTCGATTTCGGCGTCGTCGAGGGTGATGACGACGGTGGAGACGTTGTCGCGGCGGGTGGCGATTTGGAGGTCTTTGAGGGGGCTCCAGATTTCGGCTTCCATGACGGTGTTGGGGGCTTCGAAGCGGCCGCTGACGGTCCAGGGGCGTCCATCGAACCAGATGGTTTTGCCGATGGCGAGCTTCGCGTCGGGGATGCCCAAGCGGGCGCTGGCCAAACGGCCAACGAGAATTTCATTGGCTCCGGGCGAGCGGCCTTCGGTGATGCGGACTTGGGGATGAACGAGGTAGGCGGACGGGGTCACGCCGCGAAAGAGCGAGAGGTACGATTCTGGATCTTCTTTTTCGAGACGGATCAGCGCGGCCATTTGGACTTCGGGGGAAATATAGGGGACCCCGAGTTGGGTCTTGATGCCTTGAACACTGGCTGCGACGATGCTGGCGACGCCGTTGCCGATTTCGCTGCGTTCGAGGCTTTCTTCGCTGCCGGCGCCGATGAGCAGGACGTTCTTGGCGTTGCCGCTGACTTTCATGCTGCGTTCCATGCCGCGGACGAAAGCGGCGGCGGAGAGGATCAGCAGGGCGACGAGGGCGCTGCCGCCGAGGCTCATGGCGAGGCGCATGGTGTTGCGACCGAGGTTTCGTACGGCATAGTCCCAGGGGATGAGTTTCATGGCGGTGTTCCTGAACGAGTGAGAGTGCCGTAGCGCCGGGCGGCGCTCCGAAATCAGACGGAGCGGAAGGATTCGACGATGTCGCTGCGTGAGGCTTGCCAAGCGGGGACGAGGCCGGCGACGATGCCGAGGGTCAGCGAGACGAGCAGGCCGGTGAGGAGAATTTGCGGGCTCGCGGAGAAGTTGATATTGACGCCTTCGGTTGAGAGGGAGACACCGCCCCAGCGCAACGCGAGCACGGCGAGGCCTGCGCCGACGATTCCGCCGGCGAGGCTGACGATGGCACCTTCGAGGACGATCAGGCGGGCGATGAGGAAGCCGGTGAAGCCGAGGGTTTGGAGGACGGCGTGTTCGCGGACGCGATCCTGGACGGACATGACGACGGTGTTGGCGACGAGGGCGAGGACGGCGAAGACGCAGCCGAGGCCGAGCCAGCGGGTGAAGCCGACGAGTTCGATGAGGTCGCCGGCGGCTCGCGCGACGAAGGCTTTTTCGGAACGGGTTTGCGTGGGTTCGGTGTCGTGCGCGAATTCGGCGTCGATTTTGCGGGCCACGGATTCCATGTCTTTGGGATCGTTGACCTTGACGATAAATTCGGTGACGATGCCGAGGGACTTGATCGCGGCGGCGCGCTGGAGGAAATCGAGGTGGACGTAGGCGGTGTTCTTGTCCTGGGCCTCGTCGGAATCGGCGATGGCGGCGACGATGGAGACGACCCCGTTGGCGTCGAAGCGGTCGCCGACTTTGAGCTTGCGGCGGGTGGCCATTGTTGCGCCAATCAGCGCGGCGTCGCTGCGGCGGTTCCAGTCGTCGATGGAGCCTTCGAGGATGCGGAATTGGGATTGCGCCTGCTTGACGAACATGTCGGAGGGAACGCCGCGGAAGGTGATGACGTCGAGACTTGCGCGGCAGTTGCTGACAACGATCTTCATCGGCAGCACGGATTTGACGCCGGGAACGGCGGCGATGCGGCCATCGTAGCGTTCGGGAAGTTTGCTGGTGAAGGGACAGAAGCGGTTTTCGCGGTAGACAATCAGCGTTGTTTCGGCGGCGTTGGCTTCGGCGGCGTCCTTCATGCCTTGTTGCATGGACTGAATGGCGCAGAAGAGGAACATGGCGGTGGCGACGCCGCAGATGGTGAGCAGGGTGCGCGTGGGACGGCGGGCGATTTGTTTGAGGGCGAAGGGGACGAATTTGAGCGCGACCATGTTTAAATTCCTAACTGGCATTCGAGATTGAAGGGCATGCAGGCGGGACGCCTGCAGCACAATTCAGGCGTTGTTTTCGATCAACTGGCCCTTTTCCAAATGCAGCGTTTTCTGGGCGACGGCGGCGGTCTTGGGATCGTGGGTGACCATGATCATGGTCTTCTTGAATTCGATGTTGAGGCGCTTGAGCATGGCCATGGTCGCGGCGGCGGCGGCGGCGTCGAGGTCGCCGGTGGGTTCGTCGGCGACGATAATTTTCGGATCGCCGACAATGGCTCGGGCAATGGCGACGCGCTGTTCCTGTCCGCCGCTGAGCTGGCGCGGATAGTGGTCATAGCGGTCGGCGAGGCCGACGAGATCGAGGGCGAGTGAGACTTTGGCGTGGCGTTCTTTCTTGCTGTAATTGTGGAGCAACAGAGGAAGTTCGACGTTCTCGTAGGCGGTAAGAACAGGGACGAGGTTGTAGAGCTGGAAGATGTAGCCGATGGTGTCGGCGCGCCAGGACGCGAGCCGCGAGCGGGGCATGGAGGTCAGTTCGATGCCGCCGATTTTCAAGCTGCCGGAGGTGGCAGTGTCGATGCCTGCGAGGAGGTTCAGGAGCGTTGTCTTGCCGCTGCCGGAGGGTCCCATCAAGGCGAGGAACATACCTTCTTCGATGTCGAGGTCGAGATCCCTCAGTGGCTTGATGACGGTGTCGCCTTTGTGGAAGGCGCGCGTCAGTTTTCTGCATTCGATGTAGGACATGTTGGAAGATCCTTTTTTTTGATGCGTTAAAAATTTTTAGACGGAAGACAACTACCGTTCATCGCCGGGCCTTCTCTCGCAACGCGAGAGGGGGGCGGCGACTTTAGTGCCGGGTGTGTTCGGATGTGGCTGGGACGGGCGCGGGGTCGGCGCCGGACGGGGGTTGAGCGGCGGGCGCGGCGTCTTCGAGTTTGATGCGCTGGCCATCGACGAAACGGGAGGTGTCTTCGTCGATCAGGGCGTCGCCGGGTTGGAGGCCTTGGGTGACCTCGACCCAGCCATCCTGCTTGGCGGAGCCAAGAGTAACAGTGCGGCGGACGGCGATGGATTTGCCTTTGTCGACGATCCACGTCGTGGCGACGCCGTTGGCGGATTTGATGAGTTTTTCGTGGGCGAACAGACGCTGGCTGGGCTCCTTTTGCTTGCCGTCGTTTTTTTCCAGCGCGAGGAATTGGACGCGGGCGAGCATTTCGGGGCGCAGTTCTTCGCGCGGATTTTTGATCGAGACTTTGACCTGGAGGGTGTTCTTTTGGATGTCGGCTTGATGCGCAACGCGCGTGATTTCGCCTTCGAAGATCACGTCGCGGAGCACCTCGACGGCGACGTGAGCGCGTTGTCCGGCACCGACTTTGGCGGCGTCGATCAACGGGACATCCACGCGGATTTGAAGTTTCGTGGGATCGTACAGCTTCGCGGCTTGAGAGGAGGTTTTTTCGTTCATGCTGACGTAGAGCTTTGCGCCGGGTTCGGTCATGCGTTCCATCACGACGCCGTCAAACGGCGAGCGAACTTCCATGCGTTTGAGACGCAGCGCAGCTTGGTCGCGTTTGACGCGGATGGTTTCAACGGTGTGGAGTTCGGCTGCGAGCTTGGCTTTCGATTCCTCGACGACACGACTGTCTTGAATGCGAAGCCTCAGGTTTGCTGTTGCAGCGGCCAGTTCTGCATCCTGCGCGGCGACTTTGGCTGCCAGCGCCGGGCGTTT
>JANXLS010000196.1 GCA_025355035.1 Planctomycetota bacterium
TCGGCGAAGTTCGGACGAGCGGACGCTGGCGGACGTGACGCCGTTTTCGAGCGTGCGAGTGGTCCCGGGGGATAATTCGCGTTGTAACCGCTCGGCGCATCCGAGGGCGTTGCGCATAAATTCGCTCATCAACACGCGGTATTCAACGTCAATTTCTTCTTCGATCGTATGCGGTTCGAACGTCCATTCGGCGGTGCTTCCGGACGCAAGCGTAATTGTGTCGGAGAAGGCGGAGGTCGTTTCCGGGGAGGCGAGGGAATCAACGGGGAGGAGAATCGAACCTTGCGCGGTGGCGGGTTTGACCCAGTTCAGTTCCAGACAAACTCCGTTTGAGATGACGCGCATGGAATGCTTCGCGACTCCGAATTCGATGCAGGTCTGATCAATCAGCGCCGAGATTTCGTTTAGATTATGAGCCAGTTTTAATTTAATGTGCTGCATCGAAGTGAAATGATTGGCGATCAGGAAGAACGGGCGGTTGCCTTGAATCGAGCGGGGATGGAACAGTTCAAGGAAGCCGCAGGCTTGCAGCATCAGAACGAAGATCACACCGCCGGAGAGAAGCAGACTGCTGGCAAGGGCTCGGTATTGCAATTGGGCGAAGACGACTGTTGCGCCGGCCAACGCACTGATCCCAGCTGCGGCCAGACAGACAATTCGAGGCGACCAACCCCAGCGCAACAGACGATGATGGACGTGGCCTTTGTCACCGCTGCCCACGGGTTTGCCGCTGAGAAAACGGCGAATGATGCTCAGCGAGATTTCCATGATGGGATAAAACGCAATGAGTGTGATTTTCACGATTTGATACGAATACGGTTGGAAGACGATTTCGCCATTCTTGCCGGAGATTGTGCCGCCTATCGAATGTTGGCCGAGTGCGAGGAGCAGCGTTGCGATCAGCGTTCCGCACGCCAGACTGCCCGCATCGCCCATGTAAATTTTTGCGGGCTGCCAATTGAAAAGCAAAAAACCCAGTGTCGCCCCCAACGCTGAGATGGCAATGACGGCGACGAGCCAGTCGGGTTCGCCGATACTCAACGCCAGGAAGGTGATTGCCGCAAAAATCACGGCGTTCACCGAGGCCGCCAAGCCATCGACGCCATCCACAAGGTTCACGCCATTAATGACGGCAAGCATCCAACCCATCGTGAGGGGAATGCTCTCGAACATGAATAATCCATACGATCCGCGAACGCCCGGAAGTTCGAGCAATTCGATGCGGTAACCGAAAACGACAAAAGCAAAGACGATGGCGACCTGGACAAGCAATTTGTGCTTGGCGCGAATCGGGTGTTTGTCGTCGAAGACGCCGAGGATACAGGCGATCACTGCGGGGCAGGTCAACATTGCGAAGCGTTCAATATCCCCGCCAACTGCACGTATCGGAAATAAATAATAGTAAATGCAGGGGCTTAAAACGAATCCAAATACAATCCCCAATCCACCGAGATACGGAATCGGGCGGATGTGCGTTTTTCGATGCGCGGGGCTGTCGACAATTCCAAAACGCCGGGCCACGAGAAGCAGCAGCGGCATCGACAACGCCGAAATCAAAAAACCGCTTATTAAAGGTATGGGAAAGCCGTTCATAAAAAAATAACGTTCCAATTTTACTGCATAATTCGCGAACATAAGAACAGATATTTTTACCGTCTTACGGCGTTCTTGTAAACAATGAAAAAAATAAAATCGAGAATATCAGAATACGTTAATACCTCGGTAATCTAAACGCTCAAAAAAGGTAACAATTTTCTATCCGCTACACGATATACTACATCGAAATTACGTGTGCAATAAAAAGGTAACTAGTAACTTCGATTGCATTGCTACATCAAGCGTTCTGGCACATATACCAAATCGCCTTCTTCGAGATCAACATCCTGAAAATTACCTTTGGAAAGCAGACTCATATCGACGTGAATAGTGCCGTATCCGTTATTGGCTTTGACAATGATTACGGTTGAAGTTTTTGCGAATTCCGCAAATCCGCCGGCCATCGCGATGATCCTGCTGAGTTTGATACTCTGACCTCCGATGGAGTAGACATTGGGTGCGCGAACTTTGCCCAGTACCGGAATGCCCCCGGTGGGGCTGACGACGACGATGTCCCCGTTTTGCAAGGCGGGATCGGGGTCGGCTTTGGGCACGTTGGATTCAACAGCGTTCGGAGATTTTTGAGCAGGATTTTCGGATGCGTCGAGATCGGCCATCAGAACTTGACGCCCTCCGTCCTTGTCCCGGCGCAAAACCTTGATCGCTTTGCGGTTGGCACCGGCCTTCAAGCCACCCGTAGAATAGATGGCCGTTGAAACGCGAGGCGTGCTGTCGGGACGGGCAGCAAGATCGCGCCGACTCACGGGCCCGGCTTTGTTGACTTCTCCGGCGAGGATGAACACATCGCCGCGAGAGACTTTGACGACGTCGCCAGCCCTGAGAAGCGGGCCCAGCGTTTTGCTGTCGGCATCGCCAAACCGCGAGACGTCGAACGTTTCTATTTTGACGGAACCATCCGTCGCCGTGCGCGACAGGCTGACGTGCGTCGTGTCGCCGTCGGTGGAAAAACCTCCGGCGGCAAGGAGGGCTGCATACAGCGTCAAGGGTGACGAACCCGATAGGGGTATGCTTTGGCTGAGCTTAACGCCTTCGCCTCCGACGTAGACGCTGCGCGCTGGCTCACTTAACAGCGCGATGTCGGCGTTGGCTTTGAGAACACCGGAATCTTTCTGGATGCGTTCGGCGAGAAGTTTTTGAACTTCGAAACGCGATTTGCCTTTGATGTTCAATGGTTCGCCGCCTGTGGGCAGCGCAATGAAGCCGTCGTCCGAGACGATTTGTTCAATGCTGGGGCCAACGGTTTCAGGCGTGACGATGAGCTTGATTCGCTCGCCGCCGCTGAAACGAAATGTCGTGGGCGGTGACAAGGGTTCAGCTTCGACGGCGAACGCAGTCATGCTGGGTGCGCAGACCAGCACACACAGAAAGGCTGCAGCCCGTAAAAAGACGGGCTTGTTCGACTCCATCATCCGCTCCCCTCACTTCATGTAACGTGTGCTGCGCGGCCAAACGTTGCGATCACCACGCGAGCTTGAAACCCAATCGGACCTCGTTAGCGGTAAATCCGTCGTTGTGCGACGTGGAATCCCGGTCGAAGCGCGTGAAATTAAAAACCGCAGAAGCGTTTCGTGTGATTTTATAATCGAAACGTGTCGAATATGCGATGGATATTTGTTGCGCGCCGCTGATTCGGTCGGCCTCGTTGCGCGTGTAGGACATCGTCGCTTTTCCGCGCGCGGTCAGGACAAATCTCAATGACGCCGTCAGGTCGGTTTCCAGCGTTGCTCCGGAGCGAACGTCGGGAACGAAATTGCGCGACATGTTGACATCGAATGCAATCCGCCGATGTGGCGTATAGCCGAGGCTGGCGCTGACGCTGGCGTCGCCGCGAGCTCCGTTGGTGTACAGGGGAACGGCGAACGCGTAACCCGTCGCCAGCGAATAGGTGAGTTTCGAATAGGATCCGCGCACGCCGGCCTGAATGGTGTACGCGTCGAAATCGTTGCGGCCGACGTGATCATAAAGAGTTCGTTGGAGCTGGAATGATTCGAAGATTTCGAAGCGTTTCGGAAGCCAATCCCATGCAAACTCGAGATTGCCGGCGTGCGTTCGGAAGTTCGCTGGCAGGTTGATGCGGTCATAATAGGATTGCAGCGCGTACGCGTATTCGCCCGAGATTTTGAAACGGTTGAACGCATACACCGCACGCGACGCCGCACGGTTGCTCTGGTATTTCGCGAACTGTACGATTTCGTTTTCCAGTGCGGTGCTGTTTGCGGTCTGCAGGTATTGGTCAGAGAAGGTGAGGCTCAAACCCTGCACGCCAACCCGATCGAGCGTTGCATAGAATGACGCCTGATGGCTGAGGTAATCGCGCGCGGATTTCAGCACATAATCGTGGTAACCAAATTCATAATTGAGCGAAAGTTTAACGCACTCGCGCGGACGGAAAGCCGTTCCGAAACCCGCCGCATATTCCATCAGAACATCGTCGAGCCGGTTTCGGGTCGAGCGGTTGGGGTTGTCGGTGTAAGTCGTGTCTTCGGTTACGTACGGATTGAGTTTGAAATGACCAAACTGCAGTCCTTTCGGCTCGGGAAAAGTGGCGAGGTTGACGGCGTCGAGCGGTCCGCGCAATTCAGCGGATTGATTCTGGCGATAGAGCGGAACGGTGTCGTCCAGACAAAGAGCGGATTGTGCCACGATACAGCACACACACACGGCGAGGCCCGACAGCGTATGCAGGAAGTACGTGGATGAAATAATCCTGCTTACGCCGCGGTCCAAACCTTTTCTCCCGGTCCGATGATTTTCACGACTTTATGATAGAAGCCGAACTATTCCCGAACCTTCTCCGCAAGCCGCAGATGGGAATTGCGGTCCAAGCTGCGAGCGTTCTTGTCCGATTCGTGTCCGTAGCCGTAACCGTAGCCGTAACCATACCCATAAATGGAATCGTCAGCGTGCGCATCGCCGCCGTCAACTCCGTTGACGACACAGCCGATTTCCTTCACGTTGGCAGTCGTCAGATTGGCGACGGCCGTTTCGACCTGGCGCAGCGACGTGCGGCGGCTGCGAACGACCAGAATCGTGACGTTGGAATGCTGGCCCATAATGCAGGCGTCGGCCATCGGCAGGACCGGTGGGGTATCAAAGATGATGACGTCGTAACCGGGCTTCATTTCGTTCAAGACCCGCACGAAACTTTCAGGCTGGATTGTGTCGGACGTATCGGGTTTGGCGTTGCCGGCGGGGAGCAGGAAAAATCCGGGTAGTGGACCGGGCACCGCCATCGCTGGTGTGAACGAAGCGCCGCGCATGATGTCTCGGAGTCCGATCTTGTCGTCGCAATTGTATGCTTTGCTCAACGAACGTTTGCGAAGATCGGCGTCAACGAGCAAGACTTTTCGACCCAGAGAGGCGAAGAGCAGAGCCAGGTTTGACGAAATCATGCTTTTGCCTTCATTAGCAAGTGAACTGGTAACCGTAATAATGAGCGGCTGCCCCGGGCCATGCGCCCCGTGTTTGACTTCAAGTCCGATGTGCAGATTGCGCAGCGCTTCGGAGACCATGGAAAAGCTGTTGTTCCGAACCAGGGTATAGGCTGCAATATTATCGATGACAACGTCGCTGGCGGGGACCAGACCCAGCGACTTCAATCCGGGCTTGCCCTGTAGATCCTTCGGCGTGCGGATGGTATCATCGAGTTTGTCCAACGCGACGACTGCGACGATGGCCAGCACCAAACTCATGAAACCGCCCGTGAGAATGTTGCGCTTCCAACTGGGCAAATATGAGACCAAGGGCTTTGCCGCGCTCTCCCATGGATTTGCGAAGGTGAAATTCAGGATTTTGTCGAATTCGGTTTTGAGCATGGCCTGATTGCGCTCGTTGTACAGCTTTTCCCCTTCCTCCACGCTCTTGTTCAGGTTGTTCCATTTGAGCGACAATTCAATCAGCTTGTTCTTCTGCTGGTCGAGTTCGTTGTAACGCGACTGCAACCCGTCACGTTCGTTTTCGGCAATGCGGCGCGCTTGGACAAGTCGCTGCAGATATTTTTCGGAAGCGTTATCCAGATCCTTCTGCGCTTCTACGACGCGAGCGCGTTTGGCTGCAACTTCGGCATTATCCTCTTTGAATTTTTCAAGCGCGTCGCGGAGTTGAATACGGCAACGCTCGAGTTCAAGTTTGAAGGCCGCGATGTCGGGATCGGATTTGGCGCTCGCGAGAGCTTTAATGTCTTCGTAGGTCAACTTGCGTGGCGGCGTACTGAGAAAGTTGACTTCGGCAGTCAGATCGTTTAGTGCGGCTTTTTTTTCTTCCAGCGATTGTCCGACGGGCTTGAGAATTTCAAAAATATGATTGATGTCATAGTCTTTCGCGTTGAATTTGTTGTCGTGTTCAAATTTCTGAAGTTCGTCGCGCTTGTCGTGCCAGCTTTGCAAGAGAGCGGGAACAACCGTTTTGTAAGCGGCTGTGATGTCGGAAACTTTTTTGGAACTGCGTTCCTTCATTTCGTCAACAAAGGCTGCGGACCAGGCGTTCGAATAAACCATCGCGCGAGTGGGATCGGTGTCGAGCACCTGCAAGTAAAGGAGTTGACCGTCGGAGCGCGCTTGCAAATCGGCGACGGTTGCGGTTGGCGGCTCGCCCAATTCGCGCTGCGCCAATTTGATCGCACGATCGCGCACGGGACGGCTTTCAGCGAGAATACGGTTGGCTTTGATCACATCGGGGCTGACGCTCATGTCGTTGAATTGATTAAAGGTTTGAGTTTGAGTCGGTACGAAGTTCTCAATCAGGAGGCTGGCCGTGCTGCTGTAGAGAACGGGCTGGGAAGCCGTGTACGCGTACGTCAACGCCAACCCGATAAGCAGAATCAACACAACCAGCAGCTTGCGGCGCAGAATCTCCAACCAAAGTTGCTTGATGCCGATCGCATCCGGGGACTGCGTGACGTGCTTATCCATTCATAGCTCCAATTCACCGATGGCTGGCAAGGTCACTCAACGCAGC
>JANXLS010000217.1 GCA_025355035.1 Planctomycetota bacterium
TGGTCAGCAACCCAGTTCTGCAACATGCCCCAGCTCGTATTAAGCAGCTTCGCCCGAGCCTTGCCTTCAGCGTAGTCATTCGAGCGCGTATTCTTGAGCGCTTCGATTTTCAGTTCTTCCTTGTCCAATTCAGCGAACTGCAGTTTGATGATCGCTTCCGCAGCAGCGAAGAACGCCGCGGCAGCGCTGGGTTCCTTGCAACGGCGAGCCAATTCGCCGATCATGTACGCCTTCTCGGCGGGATTTCGAGCTTCCGCGTCCGGAACGACCAACGGCTTCGTCGGGTCAATGAATGCAACTTTGTGGTGATGGATCGCAAGCAGGTTCTCCCACATGGCGCGGTTGATACACTCTTTTTCAAACGCGAGGCACTTTCGGCGCGCGTCGATGAATTCGCGCAACACCTTCAACTGCTTGTTCGAGTATTCATGGAGATCGCGCATTGCCGTGTTATCCAACGCAACGTCGTCCGGAATGTATTTCGCGGCTTTCAAAAGAGCCGCGTCGGCGTCTTCCATCCGCCCCACGCGATCCAGAAAACCTGCATAACGGAGGCTCAACACAAACATATCGCATTGCGTGTAAAACTGCTTCGCATCCACCGGTTGATTCCGGTCCTGTTCAATGCGCTTGCCATCGCCGCGATCCCCCATGGCAATGATCATTTCCGCCGCTTCACACAGAACCTGCGGGTCGATGTCCGCGCGATTGGGATCCAGCAGCACCGTCTGGTTGCGCGACGTCATCGCTGATCGTTCACGCGCCAACGCATTCCGATCCTGCCGAATGCGGAGCGACGCCGCCGTAATGTCGTGCTGGACGCGGCGCAGAGCGATGCTGAGTTCTTCATCGGTCGCGGCGTGTTGCAGCGGAATGGCGATTTCGCCGTTCAATTCGCGGCGGCAGGCGTGAACGCCATCGAGATACAACCGCGCCATCAGCGTACTCGGCGCTTTCTGGAATTTGTAGATCTTGATCGCGTTGTCGTACTTGAACCAATCGTTGATCTGATCCTGCTGCAAATCATCCTGTTGCAGGTACTCGGAAAAATGGCCCAGATTCCGCAGATCGCCCTTTTTGGCGGATTCATCGGTGATCCCGACCAGTTTGCACATGCGCTTGAACATGACGGGCTTGATTGTCTGCAGCACAAAGGCCTTCGTGTCTTCGCCAATCGGCTTGCCGTCCCACGCCAACCCGAACGAGTCGATCATCGCCGCGTAGCCACAATCCGGACACGTCCAGACGTTACTTTGGACACACGCGCGACCAACGGAGTGAATACACGTGTCACGATCCACGCCATTCTTCGTGTTCAGATTACCCGGCATCGCTCCCAAAAATTTCGCCTGGCAGACAGGACACGCCAAACGCTTCCATTTGATCTCCTGCATCGGCATTTCGTCGCCGCCGCTGTCTTTGGGAATGCAGCGGAAATTGTCGTCGCTGTGTCGATACATCATCTCGCGGCAGATGGGACATACAGACGATTTGCTCTTCGAAACAAGACCTTTCGGTTCGTTGCGAAGCGTTTCCAACATTTTCTTAAATGCTTCAGGATCTCGCCCGTTCGCTTTCTGGGGATTCTTGTTGTATTCTTTATTCAAATCGTCAAAAATGCTGCCGCCCAGATTGGCGTCACCCGTTTGGTTAATCTTGGAACCGTCGCCGCCAATCATCGCGCCCTGCGCACCGAACACCGAACCGGCGAGGCAAGCCCAAAAACACGCGCTCATTAAAAGGATGCGAAACATAGTGTAAAACCCCGTTGCCGTGAACCCCAACATTGCCCCATCATTTCGTTGCTGACACAATGCCCGCCGTGAGCGAAACGAACTCCTAACCTCGTTCCGCGCGCCGAACCTTTTCTGAAGTCGAACGAAGCAGTATAGCGATTTTTTCGTCAAAAGCCAGAGTCAACGCCGTAATTATTTTTCAAGAAATTCAGTATTCAGCTTGACAAATCAGAACCTTTTGGCTAAATGGTGTCGCTCCAAAACGCGGGTATAGCACAATGGTAGTGCGATAGCCTTCCAAGCTATTTACGCCGGTTCGATCCCGGCTACCCGCTTCGATACAAGTCTCTCAGACACAACGACTTGCAGACTTAAAAATGGAGCCGACCAGAAAAGTGGTCGGCTCTTTTTTTGCCGATTTGTCCTACCTTTTGTCCTACCCTGCTGGGATGCCGATTTCGCTCGACTTTTTGAATCCCGCTTCTTGAGAGCTTGGAACTCGTATTCACACAAATTTTTCGGCCTCTTCAACGAGAATTCTTGAACGCTCGAAGGCGCTCGCCATGGCCGTCAGGCGGGTGGATTCGCGGCGGCGCGTAACGAGCCTTCGTGAACGTCTGGTTACAGCGGTGGGACTATCGGAAAAGACCCTTCAGATGCCGACGTTCTGGGATCGCGGAGCGAGCAAAGTGGCGGAGGACCCGCAGGAATATGGGAATTCGGCAAAGGCGGAATGATCGGTTATCCTTCCAACGCCTTGTCAATCAGCCCCAGAACCAACGTCGCCGCTTGAAGCACGGCGGCGTCTTCGCGCTCGGAAAGCTTCGCAGCTTTCGTCTTCAGCCGCGCTTTGATCGCGCTCAGATTTAAACCGGGTTCAATCTGCGCGGCCAGTAACTCGCCCGGCGACACACCCAAGGCTTCCGCCAACTGTGCCAGAACGTCCACACCGGCGGCGGCTTCCGCCCGTTCCAGCCG
>JANXLS010000232.1 GCA_025355035.1 Planctomycetota bacterium
TTGAAACCCAAACTGGAAAAGCCCGGCGATGAAAACGGCTCGGCGTACAAAGTCAACCAGTTCATCAAGGAAGCCGACGCCATCGCCAAGGAAATGAAAGACGACAAAAAGACGACCGACGAAGCGCTCAAAGCGATGGTCAAACTGAAGAGCCAGATCGAGGAAGAAAAAGAGAAAATTCAACGTGCCAAGGAATTTGCCGAACGCATCGACAAGCTCCAGTCGAAGGATCTGAATCTCGAAACTTCCGATCACACGAAAGATGTGTCGGATGCGCTGCGAAACGGCGATGCCGCCCTCGCCGCCAAGGAAATGCGAAAGCTCGGGCAGAAGATCAAAGAGATGTTGAACGATCCCAATAAGACCGACGATGAGAAGCGCAAAGAAGTCGAGAAACTGAAAAAAGAAATGGAAAAACTCACCAGCGCGTTGGCCGACGATCAGGCCATGCGGGAAAAATTGCAGGAGATTTCGCAGACGAGTTTGAGCGCTGCGGATTTCCAAAAACTCGAAGCCGAAATGAAAAAACAGGAAGAGCGCCAGAACAAAAACAGCAACAAGAAATTCGGCGAAGAAATCGAACGCGAAATGGACGAAGCCGCGAACGAGCTCGAACGCTTGGAAGAAGAACAGGATACGAAGCTCACGGACGAAGAGAAAGAGGAGATCGCGGAACTCGAAAAAGTAGAAGAAAGCCTCGACGCAGCAGTGGAGAGTCTGACCCAGGAAGGCCAGCAGGAAAACGGTCAGGCCAAAGGCGGAATGCCGGGTAACGGAAGCAAACCGGCTCCCGGCGGCAAACCCGGCGCCGCAAACAGCGCCAAGCTGCGATCCATGCGCGGAGGTTCACGCAAGAAAGGCGGCGGCAAGCAAGGTAACGGTCAGGAGAACGGTTCGGCTAAAGCGCAAAACGGTCAGACGAACAACGGCAATCCCAATGGACAGCCCGGCAACGGGCCCAACGGCGGGGGGCAGGGTTTCGGTCGCCGACCGTACCAAGACGGCGACGCGACGTTCGTCTCTGAAAAAGCAAAAGGCGAATTGCGCGCGGGCGCAATCACGGGCATTTCGCACTTCCGCGGACAAGGTGCGAAGGGCGATGCGCCTCAGGAGTTCTACCAGGCGTTCGAACCGTCCAGCAAAGATGGCGCGAGCTCCCTCGAAATGGAACGTTGGCCTGCAGATCGTCGAGATATGGTGAAAGATTACTTTTCGCGCGTGATGAAAGACGCCGTGCCGCCAACAGCACCAGCACCCAATCCGACAACGCCCGATGTACCAAAAAAAGATGTATTGAAAGAATAATTTTCGGCATTCAAGTCCATTCGTGGCTGTGGAAGCCCTGTGTTTTTCCCCGCGATTTGAAAGATTGCGGGTTAACGTGATGTACGGTGTTGCAAATTTTTAACGACGCTAGTGAAAGGATATTTCGTAATGAGTAAAGCATCCGTGTCGCTCTTGAGCGTACTGTTTCTATCGGTCTCGGTTGCAAATGCAGCCGACGTCGCATCCAACGATTGGCCGTCCTTCCGTGGCCCAAATCGAGACGACGTTTCCCAAGAAACTGGTTTGCTGAAGCAGTGGCCGGCCGAAGGCCCGGCGCTGGCGTGGAAGGCCGAAGGAATCGGACGCGGCTATTCCAGCGTCTCCGTCGCGGGCGGTAAGATTTTCACCATGGGCGACAAAGAAGGTTCCAGCCACGTTTACGCGCTTGATATGTCCGGCAAGATCGTCTGGGACGCCAAGGTTGGCAAGCCCGGTGGCAACTACGACGGCACTCGCAGCACGCCGACCGTCGACGGCAATTTCGTGTACTCGCTCGGGCAGTTCGCCGACCTCGTTTGCCTTCAGGCCGCCGACGGCAAGGAAGTCTGGCGCAAGAACATCGAACGCGACTTCGGCGGGAAGATGATGTCCGGCTGGAATTTCTCGGAATCGGTTCTCATTGACGGCGACCTGCTCGTCTGCACTCCCGGCGGAGCGAAGGGAACGATGCTGGCGCTCGATAAAAAGACCGGCGAAATGAAGTGGCAGACGTCCGAAATTACCGATTCAGCCGCATACTCGTCGGTCATTCCGGCAGATATCGGCGGCGTTCACCAGTACATTCAACTCACCGCTGCAAACGTCTTCGGTGTTGACGCAAAGAACGGAAAAGTTCTTTGGAAGGCGGCACGCAAGGGTTCCACCGCGGTCATCCCCACCCCGATCTATTTTGACAACCATGTCTTCGTCACATCGGGTTACAACATCGGCTGCAACTGCTTCAAGATCGACGGCAAAGGAGGCGCCTTTACGGCGACGGAAGTCTATGCGTCCAAGGAAATGATCGATCACCACGGCGGCGTTTTGCGCGTCGGCGAAAATCTGTACGGTCACAGCGACAACGGCGGATGGAAGTGTATGGAAATGAAAACGGGCAAGGTGCTGTGGAAAAATCCAGGCGTGGGTAAGGGCTCCTGCACGTATGCCGATGGACATCTCTACCTCCGTAGCGAAGCGGGGACGGGACGCATTGCGCTGGTCGAAGCGTCTCCTGTAGCCTATAAGCAGACGGGAGAGTTCAACCAGCCCAACCGCTCGGGGGACCACAGTTGGCCGCATCCCGTTGTTAGCGGCGGCAAACTCTACATCCGAGATCAGGACGTTCTGCTCTGCTACGACGTGAAAGCAAAGTAACGCTCGCCTTTTCACAAAACTTTGAATCAAAAACGCGCTTCGAATCGGAGCGCGTTTTTTATTTTGCAGATAACAATCAGTCCGCCTACTGTGATCCCGCGATCCATTGCGACCCACTTCCGTTGGACGCGTTCGCCGCTTCGATCGATTGTTCGATGCCATTGATCAGTTCCGGAAGTGTGGCCGGCTTGCGAATGTAGATCACATTCTCAGCCCACTTGTCATCCGTCTCACCGCGCGTGACCGTCGCCGTCAGGAAAATGATCGGCACGTCTTTGGCCCGCCGATCGCCCTTCAGCAACTTTGCCACTTCCGTTCCATCCATCCCCGGCATCATGACATCCAGAATAATCAAATCCGGTTGAAAACTCCACGCCGTCGTCAGCGCGCGCATCGGCTTGTTTTCCTCGTAGACTTCGTAATGGCCCGTTTGCTCCAAGGCCAGCTTGATCATGCGGGTGATTCCCTCCTCATCGTCCACGATCAGAATCTTTTTCTTGCTGGTGTTGAGAATCATGCTGCGCCCTTTCCAAAGTTCCCGTGCAGATCCGCACTAATGTCTACGCTTTGAGACTGTCAGTTTTTGTCCTGATCTTTGTCCCGTCCGAACGCAATCGAATCGCGATTGTCGCCCGCGCTCCGCGCTCGTTCCGCCGGTTGCGCAGATCCAAAACGCCACCATGCAATTCCACGATCTGCCGCGACACCGGCAAGCCCAGCCCCGTCCCTTCGCCGACGGGCTTCGTCGTGAAATACGGATCGAAAATCTTGCTCAAATTCTCATCCGAAATGCCGGCCCCTGTGTCTTCAATCTGAACAACAATCAATGTATCGTCCACCCCAAACCGCTCCGGCGGAAACGTCACTCCCGAATTCCCCAATTCCGATGCCCGCATCGTACACGAACTGACGAGCAGCGTTCCATTCTCCGGCGTCGCGTGAATCGCGTTCATCAGCAGATTGATTAGGACCTGCGAAATCTTGTTGCCGTCGAGTTTTATTTTCGGGAGTGATTCCGAAAGGTTCTGGTTCAACGTCAGATGTTTCTTGGAAAGATCGTGGCGAATCAACGAGAGTGACGCGTCGATCAGTTTGTTGACATCGTCCAATTTGAGAATCAACGTTCGCGGTCGCGAGAAATCGAGCAACCCGCCGATGACCGTATCGGCGCGTTTGATTGCTTCGTAAATATCGTTCAGCACCGGCGCGAATTTCGGTTGCTCGACGCTCAGCGTGTTCTTTAAATAATCAAGCCCCATCACCGCGACAGCCAGAGGATTCTTGACCTCATGCGCGACACCCGCGGCAATGCGTCCGACCGACTCCATCTTTTCGGCCTGAATCAATTGCATTTGCGCCGCTTTTAAATTTTCATTCGTTCGTTTCAAATCCGCGAGCAACCGCACGAGGCGATCCTCGACTTGCTTGCGCTCCGTGATCTCGCGGTTGATCCCCACGAGTCCGTAGATCGTTCCGTCCGGCTCGCACAACGGCACTTTTGTCGTCAACATCCAACGTTGCGAACCGCTCGAGGTCAATCCGGATCCTTCGATCTTTTCCTCTCGATTCACGCGCGGCTGGCCCGAGAAAACCGCGATTTCTTCGTTGTGGAATTTCTCAGCCAACGACTGCGGAAAGAGATCAAAATCCGTCTTGCCGACAATCTCATCAACCGAATTGAATCCCATCAATTTCGCAACCGCCGTGTTACAGGCGACGAACTTCGATTTGCAATCTTTGACATAGATTTGGTCCGGCAGTGAATCGATCAGCGAACGCAACAAACGGCGTTCCCCTTCCAGTCGCTCGTCCGCGTGATGTCGTTCAATCGCATAGCGAATCGCACGCGCCAGCATGCGTTCGTTCAATTCATCCTTGCAGAGATAATCCTGCGCGCCCGCATGAACCGTCTGCATCGCCGCCGCTTCGTCGTCCAATCCGCTCAATACAATGACCGGCGTATGTGGAGCTTTTTCGTGAATGCGCTTAAAGGTATCGATCCCGGAACTGTCCGGTAGAGACATGTCCAGCATCACGATGTCGAATGAATGTCTCCCGAGCTGCTCGATCCCGGCCGATAGGCGCGTGACATGAGCGAGTTCGAACCCTTTTTTGTCCGCGGCAAACAGCATCGCCCGCAACAACGTCGCGTCGCCCGGGTTGTCCTCAATGTGAAGAACGTTGATCGCCATATTGGATTCCGAGACGTTGATGCAACTTCCATCTTCCATGATCACACCCGCATTGTGAAGTGGAAATAATGCTTCTGGATCGCGTGAAGTTCGCTGAATAATCAAGGGTAAATTAAACGCCTTGAATTTTTCTAATGAAATGGCGATCGCGACGGTTTACAGTCGAGAGCGCTTTTCGCCAACACCGGGAGACTCCCCCATGTCTCAGCCCAACGATTTCCCACATCGCCTCTTTCTCGCCGCAACCTGTATCGCCATCGTGTGCACTGTGACTTGCGTCACGATATCGGGGTTGTGGATCAACTCTGAACGACGTTTGGCAACGCTCTCCACCGCGCAAAATCGCTCGTCGTTACCTGATAAAAACGTTGGTTCCGCGCAAGAGCAAATGGACCTGTTGGAAAAACAATCCGCCGAGTTAATCCGATTGCGAAACGACATCCGAGCGCTTCAACACGATTTCAACGCGATGAAACAAAAGGCCATAAAAGCCGCGAGCCGACCTTGGGGACCCGAACAAGCCACCGGCGAGCCGGACGTTTTTGAGGCCGGCGACAATGGCGCAGCGTGGGCCTCCGCAACGCAAGACGACCAATCCGAATGGCTGCTCCTTGAATACGAAGAGCCTTTCAAAATCGCCGCAGTGAAAGTGTACGAAACATTCAATCCAGGCGCGCTCACGAAAGTCAGCGTCTTCGACGAAAACGGAACCGAGATCGTCGCGTGGTCCGGTGTAGACCCCACCTCGCCCCACAGCGAAAAAGGCATCTCACTCATTCTCTTGGATAGCCATTACACGAGCTCCAAAATCAAACTCTATCTGGACTCACCCAAGGTTCCAGGGTGGAATGAAATCGACGCGGTCGGGCTCGTGGACTCCAATGGCAAAACGCATTGGGC
>JANXLS010000246.1 GCA_025355035.1 Planctomycetota bacterium
CACGGATTCACGCCGATGGCCTTCTGTGCGTTGGCATAGTTCATGGCCAGCGGTTGGAACGTGGACGGTGTGTGAGTCGTAAACGCGTCCGGGCCGCTTGCGCCAATCGGGCCACCGACAATCGAAAAACACGCCGGAACCGGAACATACGCCGCCTGATTGGCGATCTGCGTTTGATCCGGAGAGTACATCAATTCGTTGACGCGATTCGTATGATCGTCCGTCGCGAGAAAGACGACGTTGAGGATCTTGTTGTCCGCAATGAACTTCAAGAGGTCGTTGCGTTCAAAGCGATATCCACCCATCCACGATTTCGCACCGTCCGCAATTGTCAGCCCCGTCAGTGTCCCGGCGAGTGTCGTGCCGTCCAGCTTTCCGATCTGGTCGATCGGATCGGAGACCGTCACAAACTTCCACGTTACGCCCGCGTTTTGAGCGGCCAGTAATTGAGCCTTTAGCCATGCCAATTGCGTCGAACCCAAACGCGTTCGCGCCGGATTGTCCGCTCGTGGCGAACCCTGCGTGCTTGTGCGCTGGTCGGAATACGAGCGGTCATCGCAGTTGATAAACAAAACGTTCTTTCCCCACTGTTGGGCGTTGTAAAGCTTGTAAGTGTTGAAAGTGCGCTGATCGGCGGGATCGGTCAAGAGCGTTTCGCGAATCGGCTGGTAGTTGCGGTATGCCTGAACACACGCGCCGAATTCCGCCGTCTTGTTCGCCCATGGTCCGTTTGCGTTCACATCGGCCGCCACGACCGTATTGTCGTATCCTGCGCCCATCGCGCCGGTCACAGCACCACCGCATTGGTATGCGCCGCGATTTTTCGCAGCGGCCGCTGCCGGAATGTTGCTGCACAGTTCGTGGTTATCGAGAAGCGTGTAATTCGCTTGGGAAGCGAAGTACGATGAGAGCCCCGGGAATTGTGTAGCAGCACCCGAAACCGGCGTGATGTTTTCGAGGTACTTGCGGCGCAAGCCAGCCAGCGCGCCCGGAATATCCACGTCCGGAGCGGGAACGATCACGGACGCTCCGATCGGGCCGGGGCTGACCGCGTTTTCGTACATCGTATCGCCGCAGAACATGAAGAAGTCGAAGTTGTTCGCCGCAAAGTTGAATGTCGAGGGGAACGGTCGGTATTGGCCGTCGCAATCCCCGCTGAACCCGAATTTAACCGCCGCTGCAACATTCGCCGCCGGAGCCGTCTTGAACGTTCCGCTCATGCTCGTCTCGCCGTTGGGACCGATGAACCGATAGAAATAGTTCGTTCCCGCCGCCAAACCCGTCGCGTTGATCTTGACCGTGTTGTCCTGCGTCGGATCAGTCGTGCCCGTGAACGAAATGAAGTTGCCAAAATTGAAATCCGGTGAAACCTGCGCCGTTATTGTTACGGCAGAAGCTGGCGCGACGCGTGTCCAGAGGATGACGTCATTCGTCGTCACATCGCCGGATGAAACCGCCGTGAAGGTGATCGCAACAACGGCCCTCGTCGTCACCGTCGCCGCATTGGCAACTCCGACGGAAATTGCTACCATCAATGCCAACGCCACGCGGCACGTGGCGAATCTGCTTACAATATTACGATTGAGCATGTTTTACCCTTTGATCAGTGTTCACTATAAATCTGTCTCGCCGGATCACGGCACAGTTTTCTTGAGCAAACAGTAATAATATCCTTCAAATGTTGCCGCTTGATGGAGTATCTGTGAGCGTTTCGTAAAGTTGGGTTTGGTTGTTCAATATAGAAGCAAGCGCTTGGTGCTAAACGATCAACCGCCTTGCTGGTTTCCAAAATCGGCAGGGGCGGATCGCCACTTGCGCCATGGATTGGCGATGGCGAAACGGTTACGGTTGAGGTCATTACAGCGTCGCTGACAGCGTCATTTCCTCGTGCTGAATCCGTCTTGAATTTGGGCAGAATTTCAGATACGCTCGATACTGTTAATTAGTTGCCTCATCGCATCACGTCAAACGGGGTTGCCCTGGTCCGAGGAAGTGAGATGTCGGTCTGGAAGTTTTTTTTGCGCTTATGCGTCGGCGCGTTGCTGGTTTGGTTCCTGCTGCACAAGCATGAAGTGAACTGGTCAATGTTCGTCGATCGCGTTCGCGAGCTTCCGCCCTGGATGCTCGCCGTCTCGCTGTTGATTAATCTGGCGGGGCAAGCGTTGTGTTCGTACCGCTGGCGTGCGATTTCGCTCATTGGCGGGCGGCCAGTCCCATTTGTCGATGCTCTCACCGTTTATTTCTGCGGCCTGTTTTTCAACATCTGTCTTCCATCTTCCATTGGTGGCGATTTGTTTCGCGTCGTGGGTTTAGGACGCAAAACGGGCAGCAAGACTGCGGCGTTCGCCTCCGTGTTCATGGATCGCAACATCGGCTTGGGTGCGCTACTCATGGTGGGATTGGCGGGATCGATCGTCGCGCAAACGACCATTCGTGCGACGGTGTACGGGCAGTTCTTTGAATTCGCGATATGGCCCACGTTCATTTTGCTGGGCGTTGGGTACACTCTCGCGAACATCGCGCTGTTCAACGAATCGTTTTACACATTCGCG
>JANXLS010000657.1 GCA_025355035.1 Planctomycetota bacterium
CAAGCCCAGCTCGCTTCAGAATGAAAAGTTTCTGGAAGGACTTCCGCGGATCGAATTCCAGGGACGGGTTCTGCCCTCCGTCAAGCAGACGCCGTTGATTTCAAAATTGGGTTCCGGAGGCATGGGGGCTGTTTACCTCGGTTACAATACGCGCTTGGGCGTTCCAGTAGCGGTCAAGGTTATTTCGTGCAAGAACGGCTTTGGTGAATACGACGAATTAGCAAAAAAGCGATTTCGTCAGGAAGCGTCCTTCGCGGCGCAAGTGAGTTCACCCAATTGCGTTCGCGTTTTTGACGTGGACGAAGAAAACGGCATTCCTTTTTTAACTATGGAATACGTCCACGGTCGAACGGTAAGTCAGTTTATTCTGGATTCGACTGCGCAGGGGCGGGTGGGGATCGATCCGGGCATTGCGATGCAAGTCATTTCAGCCGCCACAAGCGGATTGGCCGCCGCGCACAAACATGGCGTTATTCATCGCGACGTAAAGCCCGGCAACATCATGATTCCGTATATTCACGGGACGACAAACGACGATTACGTTGCTTCGAAGCTGTTGGATCTCGGATTGGCGCGCGCCGATACCGACCAGGAACACCGCGGAAGTTTGACGGGAAATTCGATGAGTCAAAACGGCGGACCGTTGGGTACCGCTGGATATATGGCACCCGAACAGGCGCTAGATTCCAAGAGCGCCGACAAACGCGCGGACGTTTTCAGCATCGGTGCCACCTTTTATGCGATGTTGGCGGGCAAGTCGCCGTTTGAACGCAGCACAACGATGCAGATGATTTTCGCTACCGTGCACGAACGGCATGTGCCGATCAATCATTTATGCCAGGGCTTGCCGCCCGATTTAACCGAGATCATTGAGACGTGCCTGAGTAAGGAGCCCTACAAACGCTTTCCCGACGCAGCGGCATTATTTCAAGCGCTCTCGACCGCCGATCTCAAAGGAAAAGCCACTCGACCGAAATTCCAGTCGACGCTTCCACGAGGCGACCGGCAGAAGTCGTCAACTTCGTCATGGACGAAATCGCTCATTGCCGCCGCGGTCTTGATTCTCCTTCTGCTCGGTTCTGTTGGGCTGTATGCCATTTATAAATCGACAGGGTCGAGCATTGCACCTGACAGTGTATTTGATAGACAAGTCCAGCTGGTCGAAGGGAAAACGAAATCGGGTGAATTTGATAAAGCCGGAATCCTGATACAAGGACTTGAAATCAACGATGAACTCAACAGTATTCAAAAAGAGCGTGTCGCACGCCTCAAGAATGAATTAGCACAGCTAAAAGCCAGCCTGCAGATTCTGGCTAGCATTGAAACGCAGTTCAAAAATTTTTCGCGCAATCAAATCACGGAAGCGACAACGCCCAAGAACGGCGTCACGCTACTGATGCCGCTGATTTACATGGAACGCGATCTTCCGAACCTGGCTGTGGCTGCAAAACTTCGCAGCCAGATTAATGAAACAAAAAAGGAAGTTAACGACCAAGTGAACTGCAATGCGCTGACGGCTCAAGCCGCCCTTCATTTTCAAAAGGGCGAATTGGAAAATGCGCAAACAAAACTGCAGCGGGCAATTGGCATGAAGGTTGGCTCCCCGAGCGTGCGCACGGTCAAGGCGGAAGAGTTGTTGGACAAGGTCCAAGTCGCCATGAACATCCGTCGAAACAACGAAAGCGACATGAAGCCGGAAGCCGTCGTTGCATCGATTCGCGGATACATCAACAGCGGCGCCCCCAGCAATCGCCAGGAGAGCCGCTTCGAGTGGGCGCAGGTGGCGTACGAAGTGCTTCCGGACGACGCGCAAAGCCGGACAGATTTCAATAGGTATTCTTCCGGCGCGGTCAACAGCATGAAGCAGCAACAGGCGCGGAAAGTCACTGAAACCGTCGCGCTGCTGAGCGACTACCAGAAAATTACCAGCAAGCAGTATCTGGTTTCCAATGCCCAAAAATTGAAGAGCGTGGATCCGGAGAATCCGGAATCGAAACGATTCGAAACCCTGATCGCTGCCGTGACCGATTTTGAAAAGAAAGCGGCGGCAAACCAGAGCCTCATTAGAGAAGCGAAAGTCGTCGAAGCCCGAAATTCCGTAGCCAAATTGAAAGACTCGCTGAGAGACGAAGGGAAGCTGCCGTTCGTTCGCGATCAAGTTGCGGCGCTCGACGGTTCATTGAATGGTTTGGTGAAAGAGTTTTCAACCAAGACGGCCGAATGGTACGATTTGCTGAAAAAAGGAAGCGAAGCGGACGCTCCCGAGAAAGCCTTGGTCGAACTGGAAAAGAAGTACGGTGCCGCTCCGGAATTGTCTGACTGCAAAGCGAAATTGTCGACGCTGAAAGACAGCATCGCGATGTTGGAAAAGGCAAAGAGCGGCCTGCAGTCAGGTGCTGATTTCTCAAAAATCAATACTCAGGTCCAAGCCGTAGCTACAATCCAGCCCCAGAATGCAGTCGTTGCGGATGCACAGAAAAAGATTGGAGAACTGGGTAAGTTAGCCAAGGAACACACGGAAAAGTTGGCTGGGTTTTCATCGCGTTTGAGCAATGCGAATAGCGTGCAGGATTGCGATAGCCTCATGCTTGATATGGGTCAATTTGCGGCGACTGAAACTGAGCGAAACGCGCTCGCAGATTTAAAAACTCGAGTACAACAGCGACGAGGTGGAATCGAAACACAGGCAAAGATTGCTGCCGCAGAAGCAGAGCGAAAGAAATTTGAACAAGAGTTGCAAGATAGAAAGAGAAAGGAAGAGGAACTGGCGCTGCAAAAGGAAAATGAACGAAAGGACACGATAGAGCTGGAACGAAAACAGAAGCTCCAGGCGCAAGAATTGGCTAAAAATCAGGCGAAAGCTAAACAGGAAGCAGAGGCAGTAGAGGCGAAGCGACTTGTGGATGCGGCGGAGGCAAAGCGCATTGCGGATGCGAGGCTAAATGCTAGTAATCGCCCTATTTCCCCAGTCATACCTAGTCCGGTCAACAATAACAATAACTTGGAACCAGGTATCAGCGATGGTGCTCCGAAGTGATCGCAGTTAGTAATTTTTAATAACTTCTGCGACGACGCGAAAACCGACCGTCGTTTTGCGCAGGGTGGGCATGGCGCCGATGCGAGCATAACTTCGGCACATGGGCGGAAGACTCGCCCACGAACCTCCCTTCATAACACGCAAGATGCCGTCGCGCGGACCGGTTGGGCTGAGCGACGGGTTTTGCGTTTTACCATAGTCGTCCTTGTAACGGTCAGAACACCATTGCCAGACATTGCCGGCCATGTCCAGCGCGCCGCACCAACTCTTGTTTTTCGGGAAATGACCGACGGGGGCCAGTGTTTCGAATTTATCGTCGTCCAGAAAATTTACGGGAATGCCTAAACCGGCGGCACTCTTGTCCGCATGATTGACAATCGTACCATCCCATTCATTGCCCCACGGATAGATAGAGTTAGCGGAACCTCGCGCCGCGTATTCCCATTCCGCCTCGGTGGGCAGACGGAAAACGTGATAATTGCGACCTAGATATTGGCAAAACTCATTGGCGTCGTCCCAACTCACCATCGTCGCGGGCATGTTCGCTTTATCGGGTGTCGATTTCCAATCGATCGGTGCCTTGACCAATTGTCCAGACCTGAAATCCCAGCCCACGGCATTCATCTCGGGCTTGTATCCGGTGCCGTTCGGCTGATTGGAATGCACCTCTGTAAAATGTGCAAATTGCTCAACTGTGACTGGGTTGACCGAAATATAAAACGGTTTCTGGATAACAACTTTGTGCGCGGGAGCTTCATTGATGTCCGAATCGCCTTCAATTCCCATCGTAAACTCTTCGCCACCGCGCACCAAAACGAAATCCATTTTGAATTTTGGACCGACACTGAATTGCTCTGTCTTAGGATAGTCCAGTTTCCGTAGATAACTAATCGCCACCGGATTTGTCG
>JANXLS010000284.1 GCA_025355035.1 Planctomycetota bacterium
ACCTCGACTTCCACAACGGAGGGTTCGACGCCCTGAGCGGCTGCTGAGATAATTTTCGATAGCATGCTTGAAGTTTAGGCCGAAGTTGTGGGCGTTGCAAAATCAAAAAAGAACTGTTATCCGCCCGAAATGGGCGGCATGACTGTCAATGAATCGCCGTTGAATAAGACGTGTGTTTGGGGCGAGAAAACTTGCTCGTCGTTGACGAACAACATGACCGACGACTGCGGATTGTTCTGTTCGTCGAGAAGAATGCGGTGCAACGCATCACCGAGCTTTTGGGCTAAGGATTGCAAAACGAGAGATACGGTGGCGCAATCAGGACATTCGATGACGTCGGAACTGTGGCCGATGGCGGATCGCGCCTGGCCCAGTAATGTGATGCGAATGTTCACCGATGAATTCTCCGGATACTGCGTTATTTGTCGCGCGGCGTAAACCATTTTCGTGCGGTTTCGGCGGGGAGTTCATTGAACTTGACGTCCACTTTCTCCGCGCTCATTTCGACCAGATGCTGTTCGCCTTTATTGTATTCGTAGAAGCGACCCACGCCGGAAAAAGCAATGCGACGGTACGTTTGTCGATTTTCTTCGCCCGCGGTCGTTTTTGCGTAAAGCGTGTTGACTTGAATCCCATCCAAAACGGCGGCATCGTGCGCCAGTTGCGTTGCGACAGCGAGCGGGTCCTCGACCGCCGAGACTGGCGAATCATCACCGATGATCACAATCACTTTTCGCGAATGTTCACGCCAGATCATGCCATTCAATGCAAATCGCAGAGCCGTGTGCAGCGCGCCGGAACCGCCGCCGAACGACGCCACGGTGAGCTCTTTTTTGATGCAGTCAACGTCACCCGTCAAGGGCGACGGCTGCAGTGTGTAGCGCAACGTCGCGCGCGGGTCGAGCGCTCGATAACGGACCAACCCGATTCGCATGTTTGATTCAGTGCGTTGAAGTTCCCGCACCACGGCCGTGACTGAATGTTCGACACTCGGCCAGACGTGCAGAAAACTTCCGGTTGTGTCGAAGCAAATTACAATCTCCACCGGCCACAATTCGCGCGCGTAATCGAGACTCTTTGGCGCCGTTTGCGAATCGACTGCATTCGCCGGGACGAGTTCCTTGCCGTGATCATCGCGCAGACTCGCCCGCCATTCGGCCCATTTGACGAGATCGTATCGAAACCTTTTACCGCTTTGTCGTTCCAACGCGGTGAGCGCGGCGAGCTTGATTTCGTCGCGGTCGGACGTCAACGCTTTGAGCAGCGCATCGAGGCACGTGAACTCGCGTATTTCGCCGAGCTCTTCCGCAGCGGCGATTGCGATTTCGTTCTCTGTGGAATGCAGTGATTCGCGCAAAAATTGAGCGGCCCGAATTCCTCCGACAGCAGCAGCGTGGTGCACAGCCCGGTTGCGTTCGACGAGCGAGCGCGCTTTTGTATCGTTCGTGGCAAGGATGAATCGTTTCAACGCGGCGTCGATGCCTTCGAGTTGAAACAGTTCGGTCGCCGCTTGTCGACGGATCGCAAACGAAATATCGTCCAGTGCAATGGTGAGAAATCCGTCGGCTTTTTTCGGATCGCGCCAGGCCGTCAGTGCTCCGAGCGCTTTCACCGCAGCCATGCGACGCTCGCCATCGCCATCGGTATAGAAGTTGATCAGCGGTTTGGATGCGGAAGGTTGTCGAGTGTCACCGAGTTCTTTGGCCGCAGCGATGGATTTTCCGAGATCTGCATCTTTGAGCCGTGCAGCGAGTCGTGCCACATCGGCCAGCGAGACCGGTCGCGCGCCGATGGCAGGAGGCTCTTCGCCGCACGCCAAGGTCAGAGTGAAAATAAATTTCAAAAAGACTGAAAATAGAAGTCGCATTTTGAGTCCTTAAATCGACATTACCTGCAATTGGTACATTATATAACCCATTTACGGCCGTGTGACGCTCTGAAATCGAATCGGGAATTGGCAGAATGAATCTCTACATCATGCGACACGGAATCGCGTACGAACCATCGGAGTGGAGCGGTTCGGAGTTCGAACGACCGTTAACATCGCGCGGTGAAGAGCGGACGCGGAAGATTGTAACAAAGCTGCGTAGAAGTGGCGATTTGGTTGTGGACGCGATCTGGTCCAGTCCGTTGACGCGTGCGCGACAAACCGCAGAAATCGCGGCGAATGTGCTT
The DNA here is from genome assembly GCA_025355035.1 of Planctomycetota bacterium. Classification (GTDB taxonomy): domain Bacteria; phylum Planctomycetota; class SZUA-567; order H5-PLA8; family H5-PLA8; genus JANXLS01. The sequence continues at coordinate 2,176 of JANXLS010000284.1, forward strand.
GGCTTGAAAATCAAAATCGTCGATCCATTGCAATGTGGAGCGGATTTGCGCGACTTGATCAACTATGTGAAGAACGATCCTCCGCCGACGCGATTGTTGACCGTCGGCCATGAACCGGATTGCGGCATGATTCTGGGCGATCTGATTGGCGAAGACGATTGCGATCTGGCGTTCAAACGCGCGGGCATCGCGCAGGCTGAAGGCGAGTTTGTCTCAGGCGGAATGAAATTGATTTGGAAATACGCGCCGAGGGATGTGTTGGGTGATTAGTTGGGAGCGCGGGGAGACGCAGTGCACGTATCGCAAAACACCAATACTCTTGCGTATTTACCCGGCTAGAAAAGTTGAGTCCGCGGGTATCATTTAAGCGTCTTAAATGAACCCTCTGGAGATCGCTTTTTGCATGAATGATCTTGTTGAACGCACTGTCGAACTCGCCGCCCGGCTTCTCTCCGCTTCCTCAAAAACACAGACTTCCGCCGAGCAATCCGATGCGGCTCAGATGGCGCGCATGATGGTCGATCCGAGCGGAAAAGAGTTCACGCTCGCGATGGCGGATCGCGTCTTTCGGAGTGGTAATCCTCGTCTGCAAGCCAGTCGCTTGCGTTCTATATTGAAGCGCTACGGGACGCCGAAATTTCTCTCCGTGTCCAACCAGATCCTGCTGAAAACAGGAGCGCTGGTGTCGCAAGTCGCGCCGGGGCTTGTGATGTCGCAGATCGAAAATCAACTTCGCCGTGACAGCTCTCGCGTGATTCTTCCGGGCGAAGCAGAATCGCTCAAGCGTTATCTGAACGAACGACGTATTTCCGGAACGCGCGTGAATCTCAATCATCTGGGCGAAGCGATTTTGGGCGAAGAAGAAGCGTCGCGGCGCATGGATGCGGTGCTTCAGCATCTCGCCAATCCCGACGTGAACTACATCTCGGTGAAGATTTCAGCAATCTTCAGTCAGATCAATCTGCTCGATTGGGACGGTACGATTGCGACTCTAAAGAAGCGATTGCGGAGTTTGTATTACACGGCGATGTCAGTGAAAAAGTTTATCAATCTTGATATGGAAGAATATCGCGACCTGGCGTTG
>JANXLS010000301.1 GCA_025355035.1 Planctomycetota bacterium
CTGGTGGGGCCTCTGCATTTGGAATGGCTTCGGCCATGGCGCGCAAAGCGCCAACGTCGAGCGCGGTGACAGGTGAATTGAAAACGGTGACGCGCACGTCCTGGGCGTTGGGGACGGACGTCTCGCTGACGGTGTTGCATGCCGATGAAGCGGTTGCTGAACTCGCACTTAAGGCTGCGTTCGCGGAACTCAATCGGATCGAAGATGTGTTGAGCGTCTATCGTCCCAACAGCCAGATTTCGCGTCTCAATAAAACGGGACGATTGGAACAGCCAGACGCGCATTTTCTGACGGTGATGGAAGCGAGCCAGAAAATGTCGCGCACGTCGAACGGTGCTTTCGACGCAACTGTCCAACCGCTGTGGGATTTGTACTACGACGCGAAGAACATGCGGACATTACCGGATCAGGCGGCGCTTAATGTGGCGCGCTCAAAGGTCGATTTCCGAAATGTTACTGTTTCGTCCGCAAGTATCGAATTTAAAACGCCGGGCATGAAAGTGACGTTTAACGGTATCGCGCAAGGTTATGCTGCGGATTGCGTACTCGCGGTTTTGAAAGCGAACGGGATCGAACACGCGCTGATCGACACGGGCGAATTTACGTGCGAAGGTCACAAGAGCGATGGCGCGGCGTTCAAGGTCGGCATTCAACATCCGCGAAAGCCTGACGAGTTTATCGGCGTTTGTACAATGGATGGGCGCGCGCTGGCGACATCGGGTGATTATGCTACCTATTTCAGTGACGATTATCTTTACAACCACATTTTTGATCCGTCCACAGGCCGATCGCCGGTGGAGTTATCGAGCGCGAGCATTCTCGCGCCGACGGGAATGATGGCTGACGCATTGACGAAACCGGTGTTTATTTTGGGCGCGGAGAAGGGCTTGGCATTTATTGAATCGATGCCCGGTTGCGACGCGTTTCTTGTGACCAAAGAGGGCAGGACATTTAAGTCCAAAGGCTTCGCGCTCGTTTAATGTTGAGCAGTAACGTGTATAAATGAGTAGCGATGGGTAAAAGCCATCGATGGCTTTTATATCCTCAACACTTCGAGTATGGCAGTCGCTACTTTGCGGCGCGGTAGCGAACCCTCTATTTGCTAGAACGAATATTTCTTTTTGAGCGCTTCGGGCGAATTGTCTTCCTCGTCCGAGGGGTCGGGCTCGCCTTTTTTCCGCTTTCCTTTTGGATCTCTCGAAGCACCCTTCTGGGGAGGTGCGTCTTCGTCTTTGATTTCCTTTCCAGGCTCAGGCGCGCCGAGAAGTTTCTTCAATTCGTCGGCCAGTGCGATGTCGCGGACGTTCATGGCAATCACTTTTCCGTCTTTGCCGATCAAGAAATTGGAAGGGAATGCGTTGATCGCGAATTCATCGAGCGAGGGGTGTTTGCCGCCGGAGTGATGCAGCGTTGTCCACGGCAGCTTGTCGATCTTTAAAAAATCCTCCAGTGTCTGACGTTCTTCATCGGCGCTGATGCCGACGATTTCGAAGCCTTTTGAGCGATAGGCCTCGTAGCATTTTTTCATGAGCGGAATTTCGTCGACGCAATGTGGGCACCACGTCGCCCAGAAATCGATGAGGACGACTTTGTCTTTCAGGTCAGCGAGGTCGAATGGTTTGTCCTGAAGTGTCGTGCCTTTCAATTGCAGCGGTTTGCCGATGAGCCCCAAACGCTTGGCGGTTCCCAACAAGACGTCGCTGATGGCCGCGACTTCCGGGACGGGGTGCTTGGCCAAATCGGCACCGATTTTCTGGCTCCATTCAATCGCTTTGGGCGAGGTTTGCGTGGAGAGGAAATCGGCGAGCGCGGCAGCAACATCGGCGTCTTCCGAGTTGACTTTTGGCGACTTCAAGAATTCGCGCGTTCGCTTAAGGAGTTGGCCGGATCGCGTGGTGTTGATGTCGCTGGCGGTGTCCAGTTGGTCGGCGAGTGTCATACGGCGCGCGAAACGGGCGTTGTCGGATTCCTTGTCTTTTTCGAGTTCGAGGATGCGCTTGCAGGCGCGTTTGATGGCGCGCGGGGCTTTGGCGTCGTGCAGATCCGCGTCGGCATCGTCCTCGGGTTCGTAGTCTTGCAACTGGAGGCAAAAATCGACGAGCGCGTCGGAATCGGCGTCTTTGGGAAAGGTGTACCGCGCTGCGGATTCGGGGTCGGGCGCCTCCGCCGGGTCGGTATCTTTCGGAGCAACTTTGGGTGGTTTGTTTGGCGGCGGGGTTTTCGGTTCGCCGGCTTGAACCGTGATGAAATAGGGAGCGGCGATGCAAAGGAGTGCGGCAAGAAAATAGCGTTTCATGGAACAGCCCTTTAGTGGCGTAGCGAATGTACGTCCCGAACGTGCGGCAGTCGTCTGAAGGAAGACGGCCACGGCGCGGATCACTTCAACTTCTCCAAGAGCACGTTCACAGCTTTCTTGAGTTGCTCGTCGTTGAACGGATCTTTTTCCGTCGGTTTGCCGCTTTTTTCGCGCGGATCATTTTCGCGCAGATGCCGTCGGTAACGACTTTCCAGCAGTTCTTTTTGCTGCTGATGCGAGTTGGGAACGAGGTATTCGGGGATGAGGCCCTGGCCATCGATGCAATCGCTCTTCGGCGTCTTGTATTTTGCGATGGTGAGTTTCAGTGCTCCGAATTTATCGCCGTTGCCGTTGGGAGCATCCGAGTTCGATGGGCCGTTTCCTTTTCCGAGCGGTATGGGTATCACGTCTTGTACGGAGAATTTTCCGTAGGTTTTGTCGCCGACCAAAACGGCTCGACCGCGATCGCGCAAGGCTCCGGAGACAATTTCGGCAGCGGAGGCGCTCTGTGAATCGACGAGGATCGCGATGGGAAAATTCGGATGCGTTTTTCCCGGCCGGACTTCGCGCGTCGATTCGAGCCGCTTTTGATTGACGACATCGCGGAAGAGGAGTGTGACGATCGGGCCGTCTTTCAGAAACAGATCGCCAACCTGTTCGGCTTCGTCGAGCGGGCCGCCGGGATTTTGGCGGAGGTCGAGGATCAGCGCTTGGAGTCCCTGCACTTCGAGACGCTTCAGTGCGGCATCGAGGTCGTTCGCCGTGTTTTTCTGGAATTGATTGATGTGTATGAATCCGATCTTCGGACCGTCCGCAGCGATGTAGGGCGGGCCTACGAATTCTTCAGCTTGGATCGATCGGATTTGGATGATGGCGCGGCGCATCGAGAGTTCGATGGGATGATCGACGCCATCGCGTTCGATCGTCAGCGTGACGGGCGAATCGGGATGGCCTTTGATGCGCAGCTCGCTTTCGTCGACGCCCATTCCACTGACGGGTTGGCCGTCGATTTTGACGATGCGATCACCGGGCTGAACGCCGGCTTTCCAAGCTGGGGAATCGAGCAGCGGCGTCAGTACGGTCAGTCCGCGCGCCTCCACGTTAATTTCAATGCCGATCCCCGCGAAGTGGCCCTTCGTGCTGGCGCTGAGACGGTCGTACAATTCGGGCGGAAGGAATTGGCTGTGCGGGTCGAGCGACGAGGTCATTCCGCGCAGCGAACCGTAGAAGATTTTCTGGCGTTCGTCAGTGCTTAATTCGCGGACGTAGCGTTCGCGGATCAGGGTTCGGACGTTTTCGTAAGTGGCTTGTTCCAGGGCGAGATCGTTGGCATTGCGGCCCATGAAGCTGAGGCGCAAGGCGACGGCGGAGATAGTGACAAAAAGAATCAGCCACGTCATCGTTCGGGGAGACATGCGCAAATTATCCGCTACAAAAGAGAACGCGTCAAGACGCCGGGCGGATGGATTCGATTTTTTCTTTCAACTTTGATCCGGCACTTTTTTTCGTGTGCTCTTCAAAGTCATGCGGAAGGCCGTTGACGATTAAAGAGCAGGCGGACGAAAAATAACGTTGATCGATACGGCGTCAGGAGTGCCGCCGGTCTTATTTTGTGGACGGCTTCTTGGCGTCGAGCGGGCTGGATTTCGCTTTGGGATCGACGAGCGGTTTGACGTCTTCGGGCTTGGGGCCATTGCCGCGGTTTGAGCCGGGAGGGCCGCCGTAGGAGCGCGTTTTCATGGGGCCGCCGGGTTCGAGTTCCTGGGTGTCTAGATTCATCTTGAGCGATTTGGGGACGATCATAATTTCGCCGCTCTGTGGCAGGCTCTGGTTGTAGACGAGGACAGTGTCGCCGGCGTGTGTCATTTCGAAAAAGGCGACGCTGCGTTCGGTGTCCATTTTCATTTTGTCGCACAGAATGGTGCGGGTACCCGTTTTGATTTCGACGCGGCCGAAGCATTCGATCATCTTCATGTCACCCCCGAGCGCACTGCCGGGCGGGGCAGGTTGGCCAGGGGGCGGGACGTCAAGGGTGACGATGGCGTCATCGCCGCACATCTTCATGCCTTCACCCGGAGTCAAACCTTCTTTGATGAACACGACATTACGCGTGAGTTTGAGTTTGCCGGTTGCGCCGTCGTAGTACATTTCAGCGTCCGCGCGCATGTTGACTTTACCGCCGCCGGTCATGCTCATGCTGCCCATTCCACTGCCTCCGCCTGCTGGCGCGGCGGGTTTGTCTTTGGCGGTTTTTGATGCGGCTTTGGGCTCGTTCTTGTCTGGGGCTTGAGCGCCCAAGCCGATCGGTGCTTTCTTGTCGGGCGAGGCGCTTTTCTTGGTGTCGGTGGCGGGAGCTTCGTTATCGTCGGCCATCGTGACGATGGCGTTCGGGGCACCGGTGGCTTTGAAGGTGTCGGCGCGGTTGTCGCGGACGAAACGGGTGGCTTCGATCACGTCGGTTTTGCTCGGATCGTTGGGATCTTTTCTCATCCAGAGCGTTGCTTTTTTTCCGGCCGCGGTGTCGCCGATCAGCGTGAAGAGATCTTTGATCATTTCGCCGTTCGGGCCCTTTTGCATTTCAAAGCGCATGATTTCGCCTTTGCCGGTTCGATCGGGCGAGACGACTTCGACGTTGCCTTTGGCTTCGATCAGTTCGGTGTCGCCAGTTTTGATGTCGGTGACGATCACGACGTGATCGCCGCGCAGCACGGAATTGGTTTCGATCATTTCGATCTCAACGTTTTTGGTCATCGTCATCACGGCTTTGTCGGGGAGTTCGAGCGTGGCGACGGATTTCTTTTCTTCGCGGGTGAACGGTCCGAGCGCGCGGATAACCATGTCGCCGGACATGTCCATCGCGTTTTCGGCGGGTGGCTGGGTGCCGGGAGGCGCTTTGGGATCGACGACGGGTTTGACTTTCGGCGGGACGATGGAGGGCTTGCCGATCCAAGGGAATTTAAGGGTCGGGGCGACGACGACGCGATTCAATTCCGCGTCATCGATCTTAGGCGGGACGGTTTTCGTGGCGTCGGTGACAGGTGGTTTGGTGATGGGTGTTTCGCCGGCTGACACACTGTTTAAACACGGGCTGGCGCTCGCAACGATGAGGGCGGCGATCACGCATGTTCGGCGGGTGAAGTGCTGCATAGGGCTGTACTCCTGTGTGTCGTGTTTCAT
>JANXLS010000360.1 GCA_025355035.1 Planctomycetota bacterium
GCAAAGGATTGACACTCTGGAATGACGACGTTCAAATCACCGAGAATTACACAACGAAAGGTCAGTTGTATTTCAAAGATCGAATCGGGAACAAAGTCTTTCGCTTACGCGCGCCGGTGGCGTACGATGCGGCGGTGACGACAGCAGCTGGAGCGTTCGATCGGGAGAAGACGCAGTACCAGGCGTTTCAGAAGTGTGCGATCAGTTGCGACTATCAGGTGACATTTGATGCGAAGGGTGTCAAGCTTGCAGTTGTGACACCGGGAAAATGGCTGTCGGACAAGGATCGCGCTTATCCTGTGACGATCGATCCGAATTTTGGACCGAACGGATTGACGGACGGAAGTCCGCCGATTTATACGGGAACCGTGTCGACGGGCGTGTTGATTCCGTTGGCGGGTGACGGAACGGCCGCCGGTGCGGGTGGAACAAAGTTAGCGATTGACGAACAATGCCCAGGAAGCGTCAAGGGGAGCGACGAATACGGCCACATCCCCATGCCCTTTGATTTCATCTATTATGGAACAACGTTCCGCGGCCCCAATAACCCGAACGGGCCACCGGATTTGTTCTTTATTCATACCGATGGCTGGGCCAGTTGGGACCCGCCGGCATTCAAGTTTTGTGACGAAATTCCGTGCAATCCCGCAGAAAGTCCGTGTTTTGATTTTCCACAAGCGGCGAATAATTTCGGAGCCATCCCCAAGGGTGCCTATCCGGTCGACGGTGCGTTGTATGCATTGTGGAACCATCTTGCTTTCAGCAACGATCAAGCGTCTGCAATGTACTATCTGGTAGATGGGACAGCCCCGACACGGAGGTTGATCATCGAATGGCACAAGATGGCGTATATTGGCGACAACAATGCGCAAGATATTATCAGTTTCAATCTTATTCTGTATGAGTGCACGAATCAAATTGACATCGTCATCGGCGATTTGACAAATGGAAATAAGTATCATGGCACGTCCACGATTGGTATCGAAAACCCAGGTGCGACACGCGCAGCGGCGTACGACATTTACTCGGCACCCGCGCTGGGTTCGGCACCGACGACCGACTTAACGGGCATTTTGATTTCGTTTACGCTGGATACATTAAGCACCGTAAATTTCACGGTTACACCGAACCCAACTGCGGGGACCATACCATTTCCTGTCACGTACAAAGCGTTTCAGAAAATTGTTCAGAACCCCCTTTGTCCAGTGGATGTGTTACCGGGAAATATTTCCTATCACTGGATATTCGGTGATGGAGAGGAAGCGTTTTCGATGTCCGGAACACACGTTTACGTATTGCCGAATCGATACCTTGCGACAATGAGAGCAACGGACGGAACGGGAGCGTTTACGGTGTTCCAGTTCCCCACAGCCGTAATTGCAGCGGATGTTCCAAATGTGGCCATGGACGTCAGTCCCCAAGGTGGGCCAGCGCCGTTGAAAATCAGCGTCACCGCGAAGTCGACCGCACCACTTACGCCGAATCAGGCAGTTGGCAACCAACGTCCGACAATGGACAGTTATATAACTGACGCGGCATTAAATCCGACAACGACACTTCAAGTAGATCGAGTCGATTCGCAGAATTTTCCTGGAGCGGCCATTGCGTACGCAACGCAAAAGGGTTCAAATCAATCCACTGTGCCGGCGTATCCAAATTCGACGTCGAAGACCACGACCATTCAAAACGTAATCTCATCAACGTTCCTGTTGGATCAACCCGGCACCTATCGCATAACGGGGATTTTTCCCGGGTTGAGCTTTACATTTCCGACCACGGGTGAAGGCGTTGTGTATGTAGATGTAACGGATCCGAACACGTCGATTTCGAATGCGTTGATCATTACCCAATCGAACCTTCACATCAATTTTCTGGGCAAGATTCAGAATAAACTGGGTGTCGCCCCCAAGCCGGCGGATGACACGATATCAGTGAGCGGCTATTTGAATTTGGTGGGCTTGGATTTATCGACGCTTGCGGGCCAGGAAATTACGTTGGCGCTGAACGGGTACAATCCGATTTTCCAAGGCGTACTGGACGGGAATGGAAATGCGACGCAGGGCGATTTCTCGACGGGACAGACGGGAAATTTCGCGATCAGTATGCCATCCGGTAAATTCACCTGTAATGTCAAAGGCGACCTGGCCGGTTCGCTGGCATTGACGTCGCAGAATTTGATCACCATGCTGACTGCTCATTATCGCGTTCAAATCGGCAATGTGTTCAACACGCCGGGAACGTCGATCTCGTATGGGTATCAATCGGTGAAGGACCAGCAAGGGGCGGGAAACTATACGTTCGGCAAATTCTACAAGAACGGAAGTTTCTACCGGAATGGAATTCCGGGTGCGCCGAAGGGATCGGGGAACAATGGCGGACAAGAGGTGTTGATTTCGGGCGGGTTCTTGGTGACCAATGCCGATTTCATCTTGCAAGGCGATACGGTGAGTTGCACGATCAGCGGGTTAATGGCTCGAGCGGGAGGCGATGATTTGCGTCCTAAAGCGACTTCGAATGTCATTGTGGGAATCGGAAACTCGACCCAGACGCTGAATTTCTCGACGACGCCCGGATTCAAGGCTGTGGGATCGCCTCCGAATCAACGCTTCAGTTACACAAGCAAGGGAAATACGAATATCAAGTCATTGAACTGGTCCAATAAAGCAGGGACGTTCCAAATTGCGGCGTTTAATTTACCGAACGCGCTTGTG
>JANXLS010000369.1 GCA_025355035.1 Planctomycetota bacterium
GGTTCAAGCTGGGCCGCAATCTTCCGAAAACTCAACCCCTTTTCCCGCAGCGCGTGAATGACGGCGATTTCCTTTTGCTCTTTTTGATTTTTGACGAGCGTCACTTTGTCCGGCGCAAGATCGAAACCAAAGGGTATTGTTCCTACTCGCTTTCCTTCGGCCTTCATGTGCTGCAATGCGGTTGACGTTCGTTCCGAAACCAAATCCCGTTCGAATTCCGCGAGCACTGCGAACATTCGAAAAACCATTTTTCCGGCAGCCGAAGTAGTATCCAGCTTTTCCGACAAACTCACAAGGTCCGCTCCACTCTTATCGAGCTTTTCTGAAATGAAGATTGCATCTTTCGTCGAACGGGCCAATCGGGACAGGCTGTACACGACCAGCACACCTTTCAATTTGCAAGCCAACGCGATTGCCGCTTGCAGCCCCGGACGGTTCGCCGCCTTCCCGCCACTCAATCCGGCGTCCACTTCGACCGCTGTTAAAGGGTAGCCACATGCTTTTGCCCACGCTTCAATTTTCCCGCGCTGGGCGTCAAGCGAAACGCCGTCTTGCACTTGTCCCGCCGTGCTCACTCTGCAATAGCCGATAGCGTTCACGTTTCTTCCTCACGAATCACCCTCACATTGTATCCGTATATGTTGTCCGTACAAATTCTTTTTGCAACAAAATGTCTATCACCGTCCGGTCATAGACAGAATGCGATGCGAATTCGATGAATTTTGCGCGGGATGCGTTCGAAATTCTTTAGGACGTCAATTACCTTGCCGCCAACGGTATTCCATGAAAGCGGAGAATGCCCAAACGAGAAGTGCGAGCACGATCATGCAGCCGCAAGCCAGAAGTTTTCCTTTTTGAAGGTGCTTCATTGAGCCGCAATGAGGGCAGTTCTTTGCGCTTTCGGCTAATTCTTTTCCACAATCCGGGCAGTTTATCAGTGCCATATGCCTTTTCCTTTTTCGTAGACTCCCGACCGGAAGCGGTTATTCCTTGCCGCCGTGATTCCGAAGCAGTTTCGCCATTGGACCATTCTTGCTCTTGTTTGCCAAGAAAAGCGGTGTCTCTGTTCCAACCGTATCGGTAACGAAATTGTGCTTTGCTTTCGCGTTCACATTGGCACCGCGAGCGATAAGTAGTTCCGCGATTTCGAGCGTTGCAGTCTCAAAAGCCGGACTCGCGCTGCCGTCCGTTCGCGCGACGATATGCAGCGGTGTTGTTCCGCCTTCCCACTCCGCATTTACGTCGGCCCCTTTATCCAAGAGAAGCTGAACGATTTGCTTCGAAGGGCGAAAAGTGTTTATGGCC
>JANXLS010000669.1 GCA_025355035.1 Planctomycetota bacterium
GATAGTGTCCGCGATCGACCCACGCGTAAACCTTATAAGGTTGGCGTGCGACAATGACGCTGCCCGTGCCCACGATCGTGCGGCGCGAATTGTCCGTGACTTCAGCGGTGATTTCGTAACGGTGGTCCGTGTTGCCGTGAACCGCTTTGGCGACGGCGGTATCGATATCGACTTTAAAAGTTCCATCGGCATTGAGCGCGACTTCGCCTTCGCTGATGACTTCCGGTGGCGTCTGCGCCCGGCCAAACCAGTGCGCGATCGGGCGGCGGTGCCCCCAATTGCGCCAGCCGGGATACCAATCATAATCGTATGCGAACCACCAATAGCCGGGTTCATAGAACCAATCCCAAGCGCCGATCGGATAGAAATCAGCGCTGTGATCATTGCGTAGAATCTTGTATTTGATCCTGCCTTGGGCGACAGGCGCACCGAAATAATATTTCGCGGTGACCGTGGCGCTGATCTTCTCGCCTAGCGCAATCGGTTCGCTCGGAGCATCGACTTTCACTTCGAACTCGGGCTTCTTGTATTCTTCAAGTCGGAACGCGACGTGCCCGCCGTAGTCCGGCAAACTGATATAGTACTGGCCGAGTGTCGCTTCCTTATTGAGCTTGTATTCGCCGTCGATCCCGCCGAAATCGTCGGACTTGTACGTCTTCTCAAAAATCTTTTCGTTCTTCGGATTGTAGATCTCCAGCTTCAGGTCCTTGTTCGCATATTGCGACGGACCTTTCTGATCATATTTAGCATTCCCGGTCCAGAACTTGAATTTGACCGCCTGGTCCGGGCGATAAACCGGTCGATCCGTGATGCCATACGATTTGATCTGGTTGTATTCCTGATCGTAATTCTGGCCGAACCAGATGCCCGTGAATCCCATGTGAGCCATGCGGCCTTCCGGCGTCGACGCCGTGATGACCCATTGGAAATTGTCGCTCAACTCCTTCGCACTTAAGAAAACTTGGCCTTCTCCGTCCGTAGTCGCGCTATGTGCGGCGGAGTCGATTTTCATCGAGTTGTTTTCCCAGCGCTGACTGTAGCCAAAGAAATCGAGTTTTGCATTCGGCACAGGCTTGCCCGTTTCAGCGTCGGCGATGTAGAAATAAACCTGCTTGTCGAGAATCTTTTTCAAGATTGCGGTGTCGGCGACCCAAAGAACGATCCGGCTCGTGTTGCCGTTGGCCATCTTTGCGGTGACATAGTACGCGCCAGCTTTTTTCAGCGGCGTTTCGACTGTGACGCGCGCATCGAAATGTTTTTCGCGCGGAATGAGGTCGAGATCCCATGTGGCGACTTTTGCGCCGAGATACTGTGTCTGATTTTGCTCGACAAGGCGGTAGCCAATGTTATCGATGTTGAACTGCTGCCAGTCCATCCGATTCGGTTTTGATTTGATGTAGGTCTTGACGTCATCCAGCAATTTCGCGACGTTGATTTCGGTCGCTTCGAAATTGACTTTGTTGCCATTGCGGAAACGGAAATCGAAGAACGTGCCTTGCACGGCCGATTGAGTACCGATGTTTTCAAACGTGCCCCAGTTGCCCACGATTTGGTTGAGTTCGTTCTGGATTTGAACGTCCGGGCCGTACTCCGCAATCCAACGCTTCAAATATTCTGCGGCGCGAACATATTGTTGTCGGTTCTGGAACGTATTGGACAATGCATGCAGCGCGCTCTTGGCGAACGAATTCCCTTTATACGTGTCGGCGATGGTTTGATAGATTTTGATGAAATTGAATTCGTCAGAGAGGTTGAAACGCTTGATGCCATTGGCTAGTTTAGCAATCGACTCGTCTTCCCCAAGGGTCTTGACGGCGAACGGACCGCTCTCGTCTTTGTCGTCGCCTTCCGGAGCGCGACTGCCGTAACCGGCCATTGTTTGAACGTCGAATTGGCTCGATAGAAACTGCGCGAATGTCGTTCGCAATTCAGCCGCGCGAGAGGGGTTCATTTCTTCCGCCTGCATCAGGCAGAAGCGCCAGCGCTCGCCGTCATTTGTTGCAGTGTCGAACGATTTCGGAATACGATAAAGAATGGGGTTGCCGTTCGCATCGACGGGCGCGCCATGAACTCCGCCGTTTCCAGATCGACGCCCGCGATAGCCATAATACCCATCTTCGTAATCCGGCAGCGTGGCGATGTCGGTGAGATCCTGAAGTTTCCACGCCTCAGCGTAGCCGCCGAGCATCAGCGCGTTGCCGAGATCGGAATACAGTGCTGAGATTGCGTTCTTATCCGTCTCGTCTTTTCCAACGTTCATGGCCAGCGTCAATATTTGCAATCCGCGCACACGATCGCGCGCCAGGGTGTTGACGTAGCGGCCGTCGCCGCGACGGTGTCCGCGCGAAAATTTCCCGCCGACGATGTAACCGATATGGTTGCCGTTGAGCATCGACGATGCCGTGCTCTGCAGCAGTCGCCAATTCTTGGGGTGAAGCGCAATGGTCTTTTCGCGGAAGTCATCGACTTCGTCTTCGCGATTGAGGTTGGTCAGACACAGGATCGCGTTCGAAAGGTCTTCACCCACTTTGAGCGGACTGTCGTTGGCGTCGAGGGCGAGCGCGCTGTACTGCGTGTAAGCGTCCTTAAAATTCTTATTATCATAGGATTTCTTCGCCGCCGTGCGCTTCGTGTCATTCGCATCTTCGGCGCGAAGACTCGTTGGAAAACTGGCCGCGATAACAAGTACCAGCAGCGCAAGGAGTGCATGTTGAATCGATGAGAACATAATAAAGATCTTCCAAAATGGACGAGTCGATGTACCGCGATGGCGAGCGCACTACGGTACTTTGTTTGAAGCAAATCGCGTCGAAAAGTTGCTTGGAAAAGATTGAAATTCGTAAAACTCAATCTTAGGGCCTGTAAAATAATAAACTGAAGAATTGCTTGCGTCTTTCGGCCTGGCTCTTCGTTGAACGCTCAGTCAGAGATACACTCGTATATCTTCCTTCGCGTCCGCCTCGACCCAG
>JANXLS010000378.1 GCA_025355035.1 Planctomycetota bacterium
GCCCGGCAAGTCGACGAATTGGAATGACATCGCCGTCCTTTGAACCCAACTTCAAAGTATTGGGTTCAATTGATTGCTTCACTTGGCAACGATCTTAGGATTTTTGGCATAAATCCCGCAGAACTTGGCAATTCTCGCAATACCTCGCCCTCAAAAACAATATAACCGACATCCCCTGAAGTGTTTAGGTAATTGGCACATGAAGTGCCTTATTGCCAAATCCAAGCGGAGCGTGGTGCTTCGTACAAGGAGGTGGTTTATGGATCCAACCGACCCGTTACTTTCAACGGGTGATGTTGCGCGGGAGCTCGGTGTTTCCCGCGATTCACTAATGTGGGCTTTAAAGATGGGGGTACCCGGCCCTCAGGATCGCATCGCCGGGCGACGCGTTTACCAGGCTACTGACGTAGCAGCACTGCGCCGTTGGTTCAACGAACGCAAACTCCAAAATCGAACCGGTGGCGGAAAGGGGGGCGCATGAGCATGGTCAACTTGCTGGAGCAGGCACTCGCTGGAACAAACGCGGCTGATCCTAACAAACTTTCGTTGCAGCGTTTGGACGAAAATAAGCGCGCGCTCGTGGTCTTTACGAATCAATGTCCAGCAGAGGTGGTGCACTGGATGGACGGCGATTTTCGAGGATACATTCGCTGCAACCAGCCCGACTGTATAGCGTGCCGTGCCGGACGCAAGGCAGACACGAAATTTTTACTGCCTGTATCGCGGAGCCACGGGACCGGCGTCGCGCTGGGAACAGAACTGGATGACAAATCATCCGATTCAGGGCAGCGCCGCCGTCGTGTTCAAAATGGCCGGCAATCGGCTTGACCGCCTGGTCCAGGAACTCAACTCCAAGCTCATCATCGCGTTCCACGACGCTTACGTATTTGAAGCACCGCTGGAGCAAATGGAACGAGTGGCGCAGTTAATCAAGCAGGAAATGATCCGCGCAGTCCAGGAAATTTACCCGATGCTCCGCCCGCGAGCAGACATCAACATCGATTGCCCCGAGTGTTGGAACAAAGACGGAAAGGCCGATTCGATCAAGCAATGGTTGGCGAAGCTCGCACCGAAGACCACATTGCGAACGGAGGAGACCGACGCAGCCAGTAATACTGATAAGTTGGCGATGACAGGGCCGCAACACCAGATCGACGGGATGTTCATCTGAAACAGGCGAAAACATGTGGAGTCGAAGTGGCAGTTGAATTTTAACAATCATCGGAGAAATGGTCATGACAATCGAAACAAGTAATGAATTACCTTCCGCAGAACATCCGAGACCAGATTCGAGCGAGGCAATGATAAAAGATTGGAAGAACGAGCTGCGCCGGGAAAAGGAAGAAGAGCTTGAGGAAATCTTCGCGGTCATCGACAAGCTCGCGGCCAAGAACGCAGGTCAGATGTGCGCGGTCCAAGAGACGGTGG
>JANXLS010000402.1 GCA_025355035.1 Planctomycetota bacterium
TCGCGCGCGCGATGAGCTTGCGTCCCAGCATCGTCCTCTTCGACGAACCGTTCGCCGGGATCGACCCGATCACGGTGACAGAAATTCAAGGCATCTTGAAGGATCTGAAATCAAAAGGCGTCGGCGTGCTACTAACCGATCACAACGTCCGCGAAACGCTGACGATCACGGACCGAACGTACATTATGGACGAAGGAAAGATCTGGATCCACGGCCACCCGCGCGACATTGTCGCCAATGAAGAGGCGCGATCACGTTATCTGGGTCATGAATTCCGGCTGGATTTTTAATCGTAGAGACAAATTCGTTCGTCTAGCGGTGTTGCCAATTTGACAATACCGCCCAAATCAATCCGGCCAAACACACGGCTCCGAGCGCGATCATCCAATTTGCAAGCTTTGCATTGCGGCGAATGTACGCCAACCCACATCCCATAAGTCCCAGAACCGAAACCACCGCAGTCCCGTACACTTCGTGAAAATACATCGCCACGCGCATTGGAGCCGGCAACGCCGCGCGCAAGATTTCCGGTTTTAGCGATTGATCGCGCAATTCCAATTGAACCGGAACAACCCAAAAAATATAGATCGACAACACCAGCCACACCAGTGCAGCAACTGCGCACGGGGCGATGTATTTGGAATTGTTTTTATCGGGGGAAGTTGCTTGTGCTGCCGGGCTTATAGGTGTGTTCATTTTGGCGCAACGCTTCCTGAATTTTGATGATCGGCAGATAGATGAAAAGTGCTTCGAGCGCCATG
Source organism: Planctomycetota bacterium (assembly GCA_025355035.1). Taxonomy (GTDB): domain Bacteria; phylum Planctomycetota; class SZUA-567; order H5-PLA8; family H5-PLA8; genus JANXLS01. Next base: position 762 of record JANXLS010000402.1, read on the forward strand.
AACGCGGACAAAAATAGTATCAGAATAATGAAAAATAGTCGGTTCTTCATGATTTGAAACGTACAGGCAAGAAGCAGCAAACCCAGTGACACGAGCCCCGCGTACTCAACAACGAGCAGCGTAATCCGAGTCGGCATGGGGAGGTCAACGCGGAGTTCCTGAAATATTTCCGCGTACTTCGGACCGATGAAACGATTTGTAAAAAGAAAAAACGCAATCCCAAAAATCGAGATAATCAAATAAATGATTGTCGACGGACGTTGGCTTTCGTCGTATTCAATTTCTTCGAGTTCGTTTGTCATGTAGGCAATCCTCTTGAAGATAAAAACTTAGCCGCAGCTCCGTTTTTATCTATAAATTGTCCACGCAAACGCATCTTTGCGAGCCACTATTTCACCGCAATGATTTCCTGGCCGCCCATATATTTGCGCAGAACCGGCGGAATCACGATGCTGCCGTCGGCCTGTTGGTTCGATTCCCACAGCGCCACCATGATGCGCGGCAACGCCAAGCCGGAACCGTTGATTGTGTGCATGAAATTCAACTTCCCACCTTCATTGGGACGGTAGCGCAGGTTCGCGCGGCGCGCCTGGTAGTCTTCGAAATTCGAGACACTCGATACTTCCAGCCACTTCTCTGCGGCGGGCGAGTACACTTCGAGGTCGTAGCACTTTGCTGCCGAGAAGCTCAAATCGCCCCGGCACAACAACAGCACACGGTATTGCAGGCCGAGTTCCTGCAACAAATGCTCCGCATTTTCGACCATTGTTTCGTGTTCGGCGTAGCTGGATTGCGGAGTTGCCAGTTTCAGCATCTCGCACTTATTGAATTGATGCACGCGCAGTATTCCGCGCGTATCCGCACCGGCCGCTCCAGCTTCGCGGCGGAAGCAGGCGGAGTACGCGACGTACTTGCGCGGCAGATCCTTCTCTTCGAAGACCTCGTCCTGATGCATCGCCGTCAGCGGCACTTCAGCCGTCGGAATGGCGTACAGTCCGTCGATCGGAGCGTGATACATCTGATCCCGGAACTTCGGGAACTGCCCCGACGCGAAGAGCGTCTTTTCCGTGACGAAGAACGGCGGGAAGAGTTCTTCGTAGCCGTTGCGTTCACGGTGGACGTCAAGAAACCAACTGATCAACGCGCGTTCCATGCGCGCACCATCGCCGCGCAGGAAGTACCAGCCCGAACCGGAGATCTTTCCTCCGCGTTCCGTGTCGAGAATTTTCAACTTTTCACCGAGCTCATAATGCGGCTTGGGCGTGAAATTAAATTTCTTCAAATCGCCCCACGTGCGAACCGTGAGATTATCCAGCGACGACGATCCCGCCGGGACCGTCGTGTGCGGGATGTTTGGAATCCACGCGAGCTTTGCATCGCGTCGTGCTTCGATCTTTGCCTGCTCGGCGTCTAATTCCCTGATGCGGTCGTCCTTCGCCTTTGATGCTTTCTGCAACTCGACAACCATGTTGTTGATCACGCTGATGTCATCGCTGCCGGACGCCATCGCACCCTTGAGCTTGCCCATCAGGACGCCGATTTCTTTCGAAGCTTTGTTCTTGTCGGCCTTCAACGCTTCGACTTCCAGAACAACTTTTTTTCGCTGTTCGTCGAGCGTCATGAATTCGTCGACATCGGTGAATTCGTTCGCAGCCTTTTTGTCGTTGATCGCGCTTTTGACAATGTCGGGATTGGCGAGCACGTATTTGAAATCGAGCATAATCAGAAAGATCCTCTTTATTTTGCCGTAGCACCGAGTCCGCCCGAGCGCGTCATTCCGTTGCGCGGTTGCATTAAGAATGTACGCGGAGCCTTAAGAATGTAATGGGCCACCGGTAATTAAAAAGGAAAAACGACGTTCGGTCAAGAGCCATGCGCGAATATTGCGTATGCACGAATTCAATGGATGCACCCTTTCTGTCGATACAATTAAAGGAGGGGCGGCTTCGCAGCCGCCCTTTTTTGCCACATCAAACGTCAGTGCGACTGGAAAGCCGCCACTCAGGATGGGTGCTTCACATGCCTCGCATCATTGCTGCTTGCATCGGAATTTTTGGATTGGCGAATGCCATTGCCGGGTGCTTTCGCGCGGAACTCGACGCAAACAGTTGGTGGATCGATTTTCGGGGAATGCCCGACGGAGCAGCGCGAGCATTGATCGCGGTGGCCTGTTGCGTGTTGCTCGCCTATGCGCTGTTCCCGGAAATGTCCGCTGTTCGAAAGGCTCTATCGCTCGCGATTTTGTCTGTGTTGCTGATCGCAAGCATTGCAAACTGCGTGACGTACTTCGCGTTGCTCTTCCGCGGATGGATTCGAACGACGATGCCGATTCCACTCTCCGCGTTCGTTGCTGCCGTATTTGCTTGGATCGCGTTTGAAATCTATTCCGAGCGTGTCGCTGCGCGCGAGATGAAATGGCATACCATCATCCCAACTCTGATTCTGTGTGGGGTCGGCTTCCCGCTCGGCCAGATTTTTTTGGTTGGAAAAACAGACTACAGTCGGCCAGCGGAGGCGGCGATTGTCTTCGGTGCGCGCGTTTACTCGGACGGCAGTGCATCGACCGCGCTCGCCGATCGTGTCCGAACGGCGTGTGAACTGTATCGGCGCGGGTTGGCAAAGACTCTGATCTTTTCAGGCGGTCCCGGCGATGGATCGTTTCATGAAACGGACGTCATGCGAGCATTGGCAATTCAATGGGGTGTGAGCGACAACGACATCGTTTTGGATCGCGATGGACTAAACACGCGCGCGACGATCGAAAACACGCGTGTCCACTTTTCGGAAGCACGTGGAACTCGACCGCGCTTGTTGGCCGTCAGTCATTTCTATCATCTGCCGCGGATCAAATTGGAAAGTCAGCGACTGGGTCTGGATATTGCGACAGTCCCGGCGCGTGAGAGTTATACGCTAACGAAAATGCCATTTCTGATTGGCCGGGAAGTGGCCGCGTTGTGGACATATTATTTGCAGCCGTCGGCGCGGATGTAGAATCGAAATCCTTGGAGTCTGCGGCCTCGCGAAATTCGCACTTTTATTCAGGACTGTGTTCTATGGATCTCACCCTTTCTCTCGAACAAGAAGCCGTACGCGACACCGCGCGAGAGTTTGCGGAGAAGCGGCTTTTGCCACACGCAGCGGAACACGATGCGGACGAATCCTTCCCGATCGACGCCGTGCGCAAATTGGCCGACCAAGGCCTGCTCGGTATGATGATCCCCGTTGAACACGGCGGCGCTGAAATGGATGCGATCAGTTACGCGTTGGCATTAATGGAGTTGGGGCGAGCCGATGCATCCGTGGCCGTGACGTTGTCTGTCAACAACCTAGTCGCCGAATGCGTGACTCAATGGGGGGCGGACGAGCAGAAGAAGAAATTTCTGCCAAGACTTTCCACGGCGGAAGGTCTTGGCGCGTTCGCTGTCACAGAACCGCATTGTGGTTCGGACGTCCAAGCCATGCGAACGCGAGCCGACCTCAAGGGCGATCACTATGTCTTAAACGGTGAGAAAGTCTGGATCACAAATGCCTCAAATGCCGGGACCTTTCTGGTGATCGCCGGGACGGACCCGGTGAAGAGGACGAAAGGATTCAGTGCGTTTTTAATAGAAGGTGGCACCGCTGGAATGACCGTTGGAAAGCCGGAGCCGAAGATGGGCCAGCGAGCAAGCCACGCGTGTCCGGTCGTGTTCACGGATTGTTGCGTCCCCATTGAAAACAGGCTCGGGCCAGAAGGCTCGGGGATCAAAATTGCATTGAGCGCATTGGATTCCGGGCGAATCGGCATCGCGAGCATCAGCACGGGTATCATTCAGGCGTGCAATGATGAAATGATTCGTTACGCGAAAGATCGCGTTGCGTTTGGAAAACCCATCTCCGATTTTCAAGCGGTGCAATGGATGATCGCCGACACGGTCGTCGATTTTGAAGCCGCGCGTGGATTGACGCTGTTGACGGCCTCGCGCAAACAAGCGCGCGAACCGTTCAGCGACAAAGCCGCTATCGCCAAACTCTTCGCCAGCGAAGCCGCCAATCGCGCGGCGTATCGAGCGGTTCAGGTTCACGGCGGTTACGGCTACAGCCGCGACTATCGCGTGGAGCGACTGTACCGCGACGCGCGAGTGTTGACGTTGTATGAAGGGACAAGTGAAATTCAACGCCTCGTCATTGCACGAAACGCTTTAAAATAACGGCGGTTCAAAGTTCAAAGTTCAAAGTTCAAGGTTCAACGTTCAAAGTGAACTGCAAAGTCAACAAACTTTGAACTTTGAACTTTGAACTTTGTTCTGATGTCCTAGACTAAAATTATGATTGAACATTATTTGATTGAAGTGGACCTGCGGCGCATTCCGTCGCTCTCGCCCGACGTGCTGATCATCGGTTCCGGGATCGCGGCGATCTCCGCGGCGATTGTGGCGGCAGAAAGCGCGTCGGTGCTGATCGTCACGAAGAGCGAGTTGCAGGAATCGAACACCTATTACGCGCAGGGTGGGGTGGCGGCGGCGCTCGATCCGACCGACGAAGTCGAAGACCATCTTCGCGATACGTTGGTCGCCGGGGCAGGATTGTGCGATGAAGACGCGGTTCGAAAGTTGGTCACGGAAGGTCCATCACGCGTCCGCCAATTGATTGAATGGGGAACGCCGTTTGATCGCGAAAACGGCAACCTTTCGTTTACGCTCGAAGGGGGGCATTCGCATCATCGTATCATCCACGCGGACGGCGACGCGACGGGGCGCGCGATCGAAGTCAGCCTGATTGGAAAGATTCGAAATCATCCCAACATTTCGATTCTCGAAAATCATTTCGCGGTTGATCTTCTTCATGCGAACGGAGAGTGCTTCGGACTCGTGGCGCTCGATAATGCAACGGGCAAATTGCTGAAAATAGAAGCGAAAGCGACGATCATCGCGACCGGTGGCATCGGACAAATCTATCGTGAAACGACGAATCCGGAAGTAGCGACAGGCGACGGCATGGCGATGGCCTTCCGAGCGGGCGCGACACTGCAAGATATGGAGTTCGTTCAATTCCATCCGACGGTGCTGTACCTCGCCGGAGCAAAACGGCACTTGATTACCGAAGCGGTGCGCGGCGAAGGCGGGTATTTGTTGAACTTGAAGGGCGAGCGCTTCATGAAGA
>JANXLS010000452.1 GCA_025355035.1 Planctomycetota bacterium
CTTTCTCGTCCCGCTTGCCCGGCGCGGCGCATCTTGGCACAGGGGTTTTGTCCGGTAACTCTTATACGCCACGAAATAAAACGGGCCGCGATTGTTAATCGCGGCCCGTTTTCGTTTCGAAGTTCTTTCATTCCGACTATTCCATTTCCACCGCTGCTCCGGCGCTGTTGATTTCGTCGACGTTTGCGGCGACGGGCTTTTCGCGGAAGAAGATGGCGAAGAGCACGATCACGACGGCGGCCATATAGGCCGGAGCGAGCCAGATTTCTTTCCACGGATCGAAGCCAGGATTGGCTTTTGCAACGTTTTGGTAGTGTTGCACAACTTCACCGGAGACGAACGAGCCGATCATCATCCCGACGCCGTAGGTGATCACGCCGATGAAACCCTGCGCGCTGGCCTGGATTGCCTTTGGTGCGGTGTTGTCAGTGTAGATCTGACCGGTGACGAAGAAGAAGTCGAAGCAGATGCCGTGCAGCATGATCCCGGCGTAGTAGAACGAAATCATGCTGGAGTTATTGCCGAAGGCGAAGAGGACGTATCGCAGTGCCCACGCAGCCATGCCGATCAGCAGCATTTTCTTGACGCCCAATCGAACGAAGAAGAGCGGCATCAGTAGCATGAAGCCGACTTCGGACATCTGCCCGAACGTCATCTTGCCGGCGGATTCCTCGACGTGACGCGCTTCCAGAAACTGGTTCGTGAAGTTATAGTAGAACGTCAGCGGAATGCAGATCAGCAGCGAACCGATGACGAACGTGGCGAAGGATTTGTCTTTCATCAAGCTCAAGGCATCCAAGCCGAACACGTCGCGCAGACTCACTTTCTTACCCGAAGATTTCGGCGGTGTGTGCGGCAGGAAAAGGGAGTAGACGGCCAGCAGCAGCGAGCAACCGGCTGCGATCACCATCGTGGTCGAGGTCTTTTGGATGTGCAGGCCGCTGACCAACCAACCGGACGCGATCCAGCCGAGCGTACCGAAGACACGGATGGCAGGAAACTGTTTCTGCGGGCTGTTCAACTGAGGGAACGAAATGGCATTGACGAGCGGCAGCGTTGGATTGTAGCACAGTGCGTAGCCAATCAATACCCAGAAGAGCGTTGTCGGTTCGGTTGTCTGCGAAGCCAGATAGAGCAAACCGGCACCGACCAGATGGCAGAAACTCAAGACGTATTGCGCCGGGAAGAAACGATCGGCGATCATTCCGACGAGCATCGGAGCGAAGATCGCGCCCCATGGCATTGTGCTGTAGGCGAGGCCGATGAAGTGGCCTTCCATTTTCAAGGTCTCCGCCAGATAGGTGCCGAGCGTCACGAACCACACGCCCCAGATAAAGAACTGCAAAAACATCATGGCGCTGAGCCGCGCCCGGACGTTCATTGTGAGTGTCTGCATCGAGCCTCTCCACTGCCGCTGAAAAAGTAGCGGTCGCCTGATTGAACTTCGGCCAAGTGACATTCTTTGAATCGGTAATGATATGCGTACACCGCGATTTCAGTAGTAGCCGAAATACGCAATTGTCTTGTTGAAACGCGTTTTTCACGGGAAGTGGGTGCGGCGCTAGGATCCGGATTCGCCTATCGCAAAGCGTTCCCAGGGTAGGCGCGAGTCCGCGCCAACCCTGGGCTATGCCACGGAACTCCTTCAGAGTTGAACAGCATGAACTTCAAACTTCAAACTCACCCCTACAATGAGAGACACATCGCGTTCGAATTTCAGTTTCAATTTGGGTTCCCGCGCTTATTCTATTTCGCTCAATTGTTTAAAACGATCGTTTTGTCTGGAGAGTTTTTTATGGCTATTGTCAAATCCTTCCGCGCTTTGCGCTACAACCCGGCGAAGATTCACGGCGACGCTGCGGATGTTGTCTGTCCGCCTTACGATGTCATTGATGCGGCGATGCAGAACGCGCTGTACGAGCGCAATCCGTACAACGTCGTTCGCGTCGAATTCGGCAAGACCACGCCGGACGACAAGCCGGGCAGCGATCGCTATTCGCGCGCGGCGGCGACGTTCAAGGAATGGATCGCGAACGACGTTCTCACGCATGATGCGAACAATTCGTTTTATCTGTATGAACAGACGTTCGACATCGCTTCTGGCGGCGCATCGACGAGCAAGATCGTGGTGCGGCGCGGCATTTTTGGTGCGGTGAAATTGGAACCGTTCGGGACTGGGTGCGTGTATCCGCACGAAGAAACGTTTGGTGCTCCGAAGGCCGATCGACTCAGTTTGATGCAGGCGTGCGCGGCGAATCTGTCGCCGATTTTCGGACTGTTCCCGGACGAAGACAACGCGATTTCGGCGCTGCTTGCGAAGGGTGTGACGATGAAGG
>JANXLS010000471.1 GCA_025355035.1 Planctomycetota bacterium
GAAAAAAGAGAAGGACCGACCGAGCCAGGATCGGCTCTTGAAGCTGAGCGTGGAACTCGCCGAGTTGCGCGAACGCGCAAGCACCTTGACTGCGCGCTGGCAGAACGAAAAAGACGTCATCGCAACACTGCGTGGAATTCAGTCGGAGTTCGAGGAATTGCGCACGGAAGAAGAGCAGGCGAAGCGCACAGGAAAGCTCGAACGCGCGGCAGAAATTCGCTACGGCGAGATACCGAAGCTCGAACAGGATTTAAAAGATCAGCACGAGAATTTGAAGAAACTGCAGATCGGCGGGGCGTTGTTAAAGGAGGAAGTCACGGAAGAGGACATAGCGAAAGTGGTGTCGCGTTGGACCGGCGTGCCCGTCGTGCGGATGCTGGAAAGCGAACGCGAGAAGTTGTTGCGGATGGAAGACAATCTGCGCAAGCGCGTCGTTGGACAGTCTGCAGCGTGTGAAGCGGTGTCGAACGCAGTGCGCCGAAATCGCGCGGGGTTGTCCGACCCGAACCGGCCAATCGGAAGCTTCCTGTTCCTCGGCCCAACCGGCGTCGGAAAGACGGAGTTGGCAAAAGCACTGGCCGAGTTCCTTTTCGACGCCGAGAACGCGCTCGTGCGAATCGATCTCAGCGAGTACATGGAGAAGCACAGCGTCTCGCGTTTGATCGGCGCGCCGCCCGGTTACGTCGGCTTTGACGAAGGCGGACAACTGACGGAAGCGGTGCGACGCCGACCCTACAGCGTGGTGTTGTGTGACGAAGTCGAGAAGGCTGCACCCGAAGTGCTGAACGTGTTCCTCCAGTTACTCGACGACGGACGTTTGACGGACAGCCACGGCCGGACGGTGGATTTCCGCAACACAATTCTGGTGTTTACAAGCAACCTGGGTGCGCGCTTCCTGCAGGAAACTGACGTAATTGGCGAGAAGGCGGCGCGGGCCGGCGTTGAGCAGGCTGTGCGCGAACACTTCAAGCCGGAGTTTCTCAACCGCTTGACCGCGCAGGTGATCTTCAACCGATTGACGAAAGCGGACCTGATCAAAGTCGTGGAAATCCAACTCGATCAGTATGTGAAGCTTTTGAATACGAAGAACATCGCGTTGAAACTGACGAAGAAAGCGAAGGAGTATCTGGCGGACGTGGGCTTCGATCCCGTCTTCGGCGCGCGGCCGTTGAAGCGGGCAATCGAACGGCATTTGAGCGATCCGCTGGCACGCGAAGTCCTGGCCGGAAACTTCAGCGACGGTGCGAGCATCGAAATTGATGCGGCGTCGAACGGTGAAGGGTTGACGTTCCATCAAGGGAATTAGAACCCCATCGTTTCAGTTAGGGTGCATAACCGGACTTGCGCGCTCATCAAGCCACAGAACGCAGCGGCGTGTGGCGTGCCGCGCGGTCAGGGTCTTTCAAAAGTCTCAATTCCCATAGGTAAACAGCCGATACCTCTTTAAACGGAGGTGTTTTTATGGCTCGCGCGTGTGAAAAATCGCTTTTTGAAGTCACCCGCATCG
>JANXLS010000480.1 GCA_025355035.1 Planctomycetota bacterium
CCAACGCGTCGCTCCAAACGTCCCGGCCACTCGGCGATAGGTTGTCGGGACCTGACGGAGTCCGTCGCGCGTTGCTATACAGATTGAACCCACGGAGCCCATGAGCACGATAAAAAGAATCGCTTTTTCGTTCAGCCCAAACCACAAAATCGCAAAAGGCATCCAACAGATGCTGGGAAGCGATTGCACGCCCAGCACAAGCGGCCCCAGCAGCCATTCGCCAAAGCGACTGGAGAAGATCACCAATCCCAACACAACGCCAATCAGCAGCGCCAGTCCGAATCCATAGGCGACACGCAGCAGGCTCGCGGTAAGCGAATGGAAAAACGTGAAGTCGACTAGCCCGTCGTAGAACGATTGAATAACACTGATAGGCGACGGGAAGCCCACAGATTCCTCGCCCACAATTCTATATGCCGTCTCCCATATCAAGATCCACGTCGCCATTAACGCGAGACCCAATAGACTTTTCTTCCAAATGCCAGTCATCGTCGCCTTCTTTCTTCACGAGTTTCTCAAATTCGCCTTCGAGTTCTTTCAGAATGGTGCTGCGCAAATCCACCAGTGCGGGATCCAGGAAATTCCGCGGATGCGGCAAGCGCGCATCAATCACACACCGGATGCGTCCCGGATTGCTATCAAGAACCACGATGCGATCCGCCAAGCGCGCCGCCTCCTCCACTGAATGCGTAACGAACACAATCGTTTTCCTCGTCTTCATCCACAGTTCCTGCAATTCAAGATGCAGCATGTCGCGCGTACGCGGATCGAGCGCCGAGAACGGTTCGTCCATCAGGAGCATCGTCGGTTCAACTGCAAGCGCTCGCGCTATGGCCGCCCGCTGCTTCATGCCGCCCGAAAGTTGGAACGGATAGCTCTTGCTGAATTTTTGAAGATGGACCATCTTTACGTAATGATCCGCCCGTTCGCGTCGCTCCTCTTTCGAGAGACCGCGAACGCGTAGCCCGAACTCCACATTCTGCCGGACATTCAGCCATGGAAAAAGACCGTGTTCTTGAAAGAGCACGAGCCGCTCCGGTCCAGGGCCTAAAACCGTTTTCCCCTCAAACAGAACCTCACCCGCGTCCGGCTTTTCGAATCCGGCGATCATATTCAACAGCGTCGATTTTCCGCA
>JANXLS010000503.1 GCA_025355035.1 Planctomycetota bacterium
GGCGCTTTTTGTCCGGCTCTTCGTTGCGAGCTTCAAGCGTTATCTCCTCTGATAGCGCTTGAAGCTCGACGCCTCGATCCGAACAAAAATCGCTCGGCTTTTTCCATGCGCCCCCTTTTCAACGGGCTGTTAGCCACTATCCGTCATAATATTCATTAAACACGCTCACTTATCCCTATTATTTATCATATAATCTATTCGCTTTATTCAAAAGAATAATCGATTTAGACTGGATTAGTGAATAGCTGAGTGTATACACATTACAGTTAGCTGATTAAGTAATTAGCGAAAACAATCCTTTGGAGTGAAAACTGTAGCGATGGAAAAAGTCCAAATCGGAAAACGATATTCACAGGAAGAACGCGCCAACTTGCTTGGCATATGGGATGCGGCAACGGGTACGCATGCCATCAAATTTCAATCGGTGCAGGCCGCGGGTTATGCCAGTGGTTTGAGCGGTTGGTTGCAGAATGTTCGAAGCTGGCGCGGCCCCAAGAAAGCCACGGTCGAAAAAGTCGTTAAAGTCGAAAAGGTCGCCAAAGTTGCACAGGTTGCCAAGGTCGCAAAGGTCGCAAAGGTCGCCAAGAAAGCCAAAGCCGCAACTTCGACTATGTTAAAGCGCGGTCGCGTCGGCCCCGAAGAGCGCGTCAAGATCGCCGACTTGCACAAGACCGGCAAGTCCGCCGCCGACATCGCCGCGCAGTTCTCCCGCTCCGAAAAAGTCGTCCTCCAAGTGCTCGGACAAGCCAAGAGCCCAAAGTCATCCAAGTCGGTCGCACCTGTGGCCGCCGTCCATCACGCCGACCCGCTTAACAGCATCCCGCCGGCATTCCGCGACGATTTCGTCGCCATGATCCTCGAAAAGATCGAATCCGAATTCAAACACCGCGTCTCCAATAAATCAAAATCCAATGACGCCGCCCGGCTGTTCTTTAACATCAAGGAAGTCCAGAAGCATTACGAAGGCCTGATCGAAAAGCTCAAGTCGCTCTAATACTCTGGCCAGCATAGCCACACAGATTAAACCCGCTCAATGCGGGTTTTTTCATTGCAATCCGTATCAGATTAGAGGGAGCCAATGTTATATCATTTGCTCTTAATAATATCAGCCAATAGATCAATACCTCTTGCGGCTTCGTCCTGCGTAATACACAAAGGCGGACAAAATCGAATCGTTGCCTCACCGCATCCCAGCAACAACAATCCATGATAATACGCATCATCCACAATCTTATCGCGCAGAACCCGCGCAGGACGCATAGACGTCGAATCATTTATGATATCCATGCCAATCATCAGCCCCATGCCGCGTACTTCGCCGATGTGTTCCGGAAACTCCGCGCGCATGGCGTTCAATCGTGCAATCATAAAGTCGCCGACCCCGCGCGCGTTTGCCATATACTCGCGCTCGATTAAATCGATGCTCGCCAGCGCCGCACGGCAACTGACGGGATTGCCGCCGAACGTCGATCCGTGCGCGCCTTCCTTCCAATCCATCACCGATTCCTTCGCCACCATCGCGCCCAATGGCAAACCGCTCGCAATCCCTTTCGCCAGACACAAAATGTCCGGCTCCACGCCGTAATGCTCGATGCAGAACATCTTACCCGTCCGCCCGAATCCGCTTTGCACTTCATCCGCGACCAACAAAATACCATGCTCGTCGCACAACGCCCGCAGGTTCGGCAGAAATTGTTTCGGCGGAATGATGTAACCGCCCTCGCCCTGCAAGGGCTCAACAAAGATCGCCGCCACTTCATCGGGCGGAACCGTCCGTTTGAACAATTGCTCGCTGATGTACTTCACATCGCCATACGGCACATGCTCCACTTCAGGAACCAGCGGCGCAAAATGAGCCCGCTGCATGATCCGCGACGCCGTCAGAGACAACGCCCCAAACGTCCGTCCATGAAACGCCCCCAGAAACGCAATCACCCGCTGCCGCCCCGTGTGATAACGAGCCAGCTTGAAGGCGCCTTCAATAGACTCCGCTCCCGAATTCGTAAAAAACACGCGCGTCGGCGATGGACCCGGCCACAGGTTACACAACCGCGACGCGAGATCCGCCTGTGGCTGATTGTAATAATCGCTGCCGCACATATGCAGCAACTTCCCCGCCTGGTCGCGCACCGCCTCGACGATCGCCGGATGGCAATGCCCGCAATTGTTCACCGCAATCCCCGCTGTGAAATCAAGAAACCGGTTGCCGTCCAGATCCTCAACCGTGCACATCGACGCGCTCTTCACGCACAGCGGAATGTAGCGCGTGTAACTTGGAGAGGTGAACCGACGATCCAGCGCTATCGCTTTCGTCGCCAGCGGCCCCGGTAGTTCGGTGTGAATGAATGGCGCGAAATCCATGATGCGACCTCAATGAGTGGTCGGACATTTTGGGAGGAAATACTGCGCTGGGAGCTTCCTGTCGGACTTGTCGCCCGAAGCATATCATTAATAACAGCCCGCCACAAAAAAAGTCGCGCGAAAGCGTTTGAAACCCCAGTGCTCGAAAGTAACGTGAACGCCGCTCTTTGACGTGTGCCGAGCAAAGCGACCTATTCGTCCTGTACCTCATCTTGAACCGCCATTCCGGAACCGCCGCACATGAGTTACGATCTTTTCTTCAAAGCCACAACCCGCCAGCCGGATCGCCACGATTTCGAAGAATACTTCGAATCCCGCGCGAATTATGAAATCAACGACACGCAAGCTTGGTACGAAAACGAAAGCACCGGTGTCTATTTTTCGTTCGAACTCTCCGACAGTTCTGAAGATGATTTCGATGACCCGCAATCGCCAATGAGCGGCAGTATCGCGGACGACGCGGCGGACGATCGCGACCGCGAAGACGAAGACTGCAAACTCGACACATCAGCCGACGATGCAGCCGACGACTATTGGGTCGCCTTCAACATGAACTACTTTCGCCCGCACACCTTCGCGCTTGAAGCAGCAACCGAAATCAAAGCGTTTGTCGATTATTTTCAACTCGCCGTCATCGATCCACAGAACGACGAAGCGCATCCATCCCCATTCAAAGAAACTCAATTCACAAACGGTTGGAACGCCGGCAACCTTGCCGCGTATCAAGACATGCTTCGAGCCGATGACAAACGCAAACCCTTTGTGCTTGCGACAGCTGCGCTCGAACAAAACTGGCGCTGGAACTTCACCGTCGCTGAACGCCAGGAACACCTCGCTGAAGACATCTTCGTCCCAACAATCATGTACATCAAACACCGCGGTGAGATCAAATCCGTCGTCTGCTGGCCCGACGCCATCCCCATCCTGATCCCGCACGTCGATATGTTCGTCATCGGCCGCAACACCCTCGCCATTCCACCCCTATCCGAAGAAGAATCCGGAGAAACCGCTCTCGTCGATTGGTCCGCGCTGCTACCCCATCTCGATTCATTCCCGCACATTTTGTCGCCCATTCCTCACTACAAACTCAGCTACGAGAAAGCCCCCTGTACCCTCATCCATTTCGTTCAATCCCTTTCCATCCTGGCCGACGAAGTCGAAGGCGTAGGAAAAGACGAAGTCCTCAACGCGGAGCTTATCGAACAAGCGCGAAAGTAATTTTAGGGACGGGTGAATTGCGAGTTTTTCTTCGGGGGGATGGGTTTGGAATGCGATGACTTGGAGTCATTTCGCAGACTTTGGACACACTTGTGTCAAAAGTCGAAAATTCATCCGTTGTATAAGTAGTTATCGAAGGAGAGATTAGAGTAAAACTAGTGAGGTGAATCACTCTGTATGACGATTTGTCTTGGGTCTTTTGAACGTGCTCTTCGTTGCTGGCTCCGTCACAGGTTATACAAACATGCTCCGTCGCCAGACGCCTCGATCACGTTCAAAATACCCGGCGTCAAATCATCATCCAGAGTGATTCACCACACTAGAGGATGGTTTTAACGGCTTTAACATCGAATAACGCGAATTGACGCGAATAAATGGGAAAAAGATGTTACCGGCATTCAAAAAATGGTGGCGGTTGGGGGCGAGACTGGGATGGTGCATCTTTAGGATAAGTTGGACAAGCGATTTGAATATATCGATAGAATTATGCACATATGTGCAATTTGTGGAACGAGTGGATAAGATGGATAAGACCAAGATGAGGATTATCCGGGAGCGCAAAGCACATACGTGCATTTTATGGAACGGTTGGAATCGAGGCTTGAGTGACCGTGGAAGCCGAATAAATTTTCAGACGCTTCTGGGATTTACACCCTGCATTCGCGCCTAATTTCGCCAACGTGTATTATTAAATTTGATATTTCCGTCAATTTTTCTCAGAAATGTCGTCAGAAAAGTTGCGTGCGATAAGTGGATGTGGTTTAATGGGAATGGAGAGCAATACATACAATCCGATACTTAAGTGGTCATCATGAACTGGACGGTTTCTGAATAATCGATAGCGAGTTCAGCAATAAAATCGTGGCGGTCGGCGGAAGTTGCCGGAGGAACTGATTTTATGAGTGATCAAAGCTTTCCATTGGAACCCACTACCATTATGCATCGGCGGCCTTCGGGTCGTTTTCCGCAATCGTTGGAACGGCTCATGGATGAGCCGACCCACCAACGCAAGACGCCTGTCGGAACCGACACCGCGTGGGCGTTAAAATTAAAAACGTGCGTCGACACCGTCGCGCGCGAGTTACACATCGAAGTCATCGGTGCCAAGCCCATTCAATGCTTCCGAGCGCCCGATTCCCGCGACATGCTCTTCGAAGTCGACACCAGCCGCGGTTTGCTCGAAGTCACTCGGACCCGCTCCGGCCAGCACAATTTCAATTGGAAAACCGAATCCGTTTATTTGGCGTAAAGGGAGCTGGCGTAGTCGTTTTTTTAATCACTGTTCAGTCCCCTCGTTTTTGCCTCTCGCGAATGTGCAAAGACGCAAAGAACCGCAAGAAAAAGGAGGGACAATGACAGGTCCCATGTCTCGACTGTTTAAAAGGCACTTCCTTTACGCCTATTTCGGAAGGCAACACAAATGTTTATGAGCAGATGATATTCAACCGCGCAAGGTCCGGAATCGCTAGGTAATGGCAACGTCCGCACGGCTCCGAAAACTAAGTCTGGATTACGAGGAACGCATCTACGCCGGATTGTTGGGACAGACCATCGGTGCCGGTTTGGGACGGCATCACTTGGGCGATGTGCACACACTTTCCGCGCTGGAACTCGGCAAAATCGGTTTTGATCTCACGCTGCGCGGCGATTTCTCATCGACCTTCGTTCACGACGCGCTTGTCACCGGTCTCACCTCCGCGCGCGTCCTCGACGATTGCGGCTACTCATCCAGTTTCGGCAGTCCCGACATTGCCCGTACGTGGCTCAATTACGCCATCGAAAACCGCACGATGCTCTGGTGGGGTGGGCGAGGAAACTCCGCTCCGCACACTGCCTGGCTGCAACTCAAAAAAGGAACCGTCGCACCCGTCAGCGGCTCCATGGAAACATCCGGCTCCCCCGTTGTTGAACAGACGGGCGCGGAAGCCAGCGCGACCGTGTGGGGCATGATCTGCCCCAACGACGTTGAAGGCGCCACCGAATTGGCCGGCAAAGCCGCACGTGTCGCTTACGATGGCGAAGCCGTCCATGCCGCACAAGCCGTCGCCGCCTGTATCTCCGCCGCATTTGCTCCGGCCATAACCCCGGACGAAATCCTCCGCGCCGCTGAATTCGCCCTGCCCAAAGGCTGTGCCGTCGCGCGTCTGATCGCCGACTTGCGCGAGTGGTCCGCGTCAGGCGTAGCCTGGCAACACACCCGCGAACGCGTCCTCGAGCGCTACAGCGGGAGCACCTTCGACGAACGGCATGCCGTTCCACACTTCGCCGGCGTGATCATTGCGCTCCTCATGGGCAACAACGAACTCCCAAAATCCCTCGCGCTCGCGGCAACGTCAGGTTGGGGCACCGCCGCGAATCTCGGCATCATCGGTTGTATTTTCGGCATAAAAAACGGTCTGCTCGGCATCGAGTTGTGCAAAGCTTGGCACGCCGCGATTGACGACATCATCTTCCTGCCCAGCGCCGATGCCGGACGCAGTGTCAGCAATGTGGCCACCGAGGCGCTTGCGCTCGCGCGAATGGGCCGCGAGTTGCAGCGCGTGCCGGTCACCGCTCCCAAAAATGGCGCACGTTTCCATTTCGAATTGCCCGGATCCACGCAAGGCTTCGTCGCTGAAATGTCGACCGAATCGCCCGGCCTGGTCATGGTCCGCAACGTCGCCGCGCACAGCCGTGCCGGTAAGCGAGCCTTGGCCTTGATCTTCTCCAGCGTCAATGCCAATCGCAGCGCGCGCGTCTCTGTCGCCGTCTTTCCCAAACGTGTCAAGAATGCACACGGCTTTACGGAATACATCGTCGGAAGCCCGACCCTTTATCCCGGCCAGACGATCCGCGCCTATGTCGAGGCCAGCGGCGAAAACACAGTCCAGGCCGGAGTCCGGCCGTTCATCCGCTACTTCGGCTCAAACGATGAACTGCGCATTCTGCGTGGCCCGGAAAAAGTCCTTCTCCCGGACGCCCGTCACGAATTCAAATGGACGCTCCCCCATGCGATCGACATCGTCAATCCGGAGGGGACGCTGGTCATCCAATCGGATTCGTTCCAGCATTCCCATCACCCCGCGATGTTGGGGCGCCCCATCGCCGAATTCGGCCTCGAAATCTTCTCAGACACTGCCACCGAAGGTGTGGTTTATGTTGATTACGTCACATGGGACGGCGCTCCGCGCGTGGAGCTCGGCCCCCCAGCCGGTTCCGGCAGCGCCTGGCAACACGCTTGGGTCAACGCCGCGACACACTGCGAATTCAACAAAGGCCACTCTGCGCTGCGCATCTGTCAGAACGAAGGCATAGGCCTGCTCATTCAAGGTACACGATCCTGGCGCGACTACACCGCCCTCGCCAACCTCACCCCGCGCATGGTCCGCAGCGCGGGCATCGCCATCTGCGTCCAAGGCTTGCAGCGCTATTACGCACTGCTGCTGAGTCCCAACAATAAAATTACGTTGATCAAACACGTCAACACCCCAACGGTTCTTGCCGAAACAAACTTTGCGTGGTCGTTTGGCCAAACCATCGAACTCTCTCTCGGCATCGAAGCCAACCGCCTCACTGCCCGAGCAAACGGACGCGATCTCTTCCGCTTTGAAGACACGACCCATCCGTTGCCCGGCGGAGCCTTCGCACTCCTTGTCGAAGAAGGCTGCCTCGAAAGCGCCGCCGTCCGCATCGTCCCGGAATAGAAATAGGGACCGCCAGGGAGCGTCACTGCCAGTTCTTCCCATTGCCAATACACTCGCCCTGCATTATCGTTTCCCCGTCGTCGGTTCCCAACAAGGAGACTCCCCCATGCCCAAGCTTTCACAATTCGCCCTTCTGTCCATTCTCGCCCTCGCCGCAACATGCCATGCCGACGACTGGCCGCAATGGATGGGCCCCCAACGCGACGGCGTCTGGCACGAAGATGGCATCCTCGACTCCTTCCCAGCGACCGGCGCAAAAATCCTTTGGCGAGTGCCCACCGGCATGGGCTATTCCGGTCCCGCCGTCGCCAACGGCCACGTCTACCTGACCGATCGCAAACTCGCCCAGGGCGCGGCCCTTGCCCCCAGTGGATTTGCAAAAGGCGAAATTCGCGGCACCGAACGCGTGCTCTGCTTGAACGAAGTTGACGGCAAAGAAATCTGGAAATACGAATACGATTGCCCCTACAACGTCCAATACTCCAACGGCCCGCGCACAACGCCCGTCGTCGCGGACGGAAAGGTTTACACGCTCGGCACCGAAGGAAATCTGCTCTGTCTCGATGCTGCAAAAGGCACGGTCGTTTGGTCCCACGAATTCAAAAAAGATCTGAGCGTCACGTCGCCCACGTGGGGCTTCGCCGCCTCGCCGCTCCTTGATGGCAACAAACTTATTTGCCTTGCGCGCGGCAACGGCAGCACCGCCATCGCCTACGACAAAGACACCGGCAAAGAACTGTGGCGAGCCTTGTCGGCCCAGGAACCCGGCTATTGTCCGCCCGTCATCTACGACTTGAACGGCAAGCGCCAGTTGATCATTTGGCACCCCGAAGCCGTCAACGGATTGAACCCCGAAACAGGCGAAGTCTTTTGGTCCCAGAAATTCACCGCCAAAGCCGGCCTCTCCGTCCCGATGCCGCGCAAATTAAAACTCGCCGACGGCGGCGACGCGCTGTTCATCACCGCGTTCTACAATGGCCCCATGATGCTGAAATTCGAAGCCGGTAAAGTCCAGCCAACAGTCCTCTGGCGCGGCAACAGCATCAGCGAAAAAAAGACCGACGGACTGCACAGCATCATCCCCACTCCGTTCATCGAAGGCGGATACATTTACGGCGTCTGCAGCTACGGCCAATTCCGTTGCCTTAAAACTGAGACAAACGAACGCGTCTGGGAAAGTTTCATCCCCACCGGCGGCCCCTACACCAATCCCGAAGGTGTTCGCTGGGGCAATGCGTTCATCATCAAGAACGGAGAGAAGTTCTTTCTTCCAAA
>JANXLS010000598.1 GCA_025355035.1 Planctomycetota bacterium
TGAAGAAGTCCGCCGCGTATTTCGGCCTGGGTCGAGGCGGACGCGAAGGAAGATATACGAGTGTATCTCTGACTGAGCGTTCAACAAAGAGCCAGGCCGAAAGACGCAAGCAATTCTTCAGTTTATTATTTTACAGGCCCTTAGACGCTCAGTCGATTTCGATATCGTGTGCAGAGCTACTGAAGCTGGGCTTTTTTAGATTGTTCAAAACAATGCGCCAAGCGCGGGATTACCATCATGATTGAAGAAACGATCGCCTCTCTCGAATCTCGCCTGCATCACGCGCACGGACTCAGCGACGAGCAACGCCGCGAATTGGAGACGTTGGTCGCAACGTTGAAAACGGAATTATCGACGCTGCCACACGCCGGGCCGACGGGAACCGTTGTCAAGCGCGCGAACCATCCGCCACAATCGCTGCGGCAGTCAGTCGACGCTCTCTCCACGCTGCTGTCTGGACAAGAAGTGCAGCATCCGCGCATCACGGAGCTTGTTAACTCGATCAGCCTTCTGCTATCGAACACGGGGATTTAATTTCTCGTAAAAACGCAAAGGCGCAAAGAGGCAAGGGTAAATAATGGATCTTGTTTTTGAGCAAATCCGCGTTGGCGGGGATCGTAATTTTGGTTATTTGATCGGCGATCGTACTGCGAAAAAAGCGGTGCTGATTGACCCGGCGTTTTCGCCAGGCGTCATGGTTCAGCGTGCGATCGATCAGGGATTGACTGTTTCGCATATCATCAACACGCATGGTCATCACGACCATATTAATGGGAATGCGAAGGCTGTCGAATTGACGGGCGCACCGATCGCGGCGCATCCGGATTGTCCTTCGATGCCGGACATCTTGCTGAAGGACAACAGTGAATGGAACGTTGGCGCGTTGACGCTTCAATTTGTTTTTACGCCCGGACATCTTGAAGATCATCTCGTCGTTTATGAGAAAAAGCACTCGATACTTTTTTCAGCCGATTTGATTTTTGTTGGGAAAGTTGGCGGAACGGATAACGATAACGATGCACGGATCGAATGGGCGAGTTTGCAACGCGTGTTAACAATGTTTCCGGATCATACGACCCTTTGGCCGGGGCATGATTACGGCGTTCGGCCTGTGTCGACGCTGGCACTGGAGAGGATCACGAATCCGTTTTTGATGTGCAAAGATGTTGATGCATTCCTGCGATTGAAGAAGGATTGGGCGGTGTATAAGAAGGAGTTGGGTCTGAAGTGAAGTTTAGAGCGGTTTTCAAATGTCTGAAG
Organism: Planctomycetota bacterium; assembly: GCA_025355035.1. GTDB lineage: Bacteria > Planctomycetota > SZUA-567 > H5-PLA8 > H5-PLA8 > JANXLS01. The sequence goes on from JANXLS010000598.1 coordinate 1,261, forward strand.
ACAAATCTGCTTGCGGCGGTCTGCGCGATATTTCGTCAGACTCGCTAAACGTAGTCTCCAAATACGTTTCGCTCGTCTTCCTCGTCCCGCTTGCCCGGCGCGGCGCATCTTTGTCTCCATCCATTTGAAAAACGCTCTAGCGAATCATTTTCCTTGTTGCCCAGCGCGCGGGACTCCATATAATGGTCGCCTCATTCGCGCGTGGGTACGGGCGGATTTACCAAACGAAGGAGCAGTGTCATGCCGATCAAGTTCAACGAAGTCAAGCAGGGCGAAGCGATCATGTACAACAACGAAATCTGGATTGTCTTCAAAAAAGACCTCCAGACGCGCGGGAACTTGCGCAGCTATTATCAGGTGCTGCTGAAGAATCTTGAACGCGGCAATGTCTACAATCAGCGCTTCTCGCCTGAAGACAACGTTGAACAGGCGATGCTGCTCCGCGACCAATACGAGTTCCTGTACATGGACGGCAACATGCTCGTCATCATGCACCCGGAAACGTTCGACCAGATTACGTTGAACAAGGAACTCTGCGGCGACGCGGTGAAATTCCTGATGCCCAATCAGACTGTTACCGTCTTGAGCCACAACGAAAAGCCGCTTAGCATTGAAATGCCTCAGTTCGTCGAATTGACTATCACTGAAACGCCCGACGCGGCGCGCGGCGACACGGCGACCAGCGTCTTCAAAAACGCTCAGACCGATTCCGGGGCCGAAGTCAAAGTCCCCGGCCACATCAAGGTCGGTGACAAAGTCCGCATCCGGTCGGAAGACGGCGAATTCATGGGGCGCGTGAACTAACGGCGGTTCAAAGTTCAAGGTTCAAAGTTCAAAGTTGGCGGGCTTCTCAAGGCCGAGGCGGTTACCGATGATGAAGACGCGCTCTCTGAGCTGCGGTACGCCATAGTCGCGTGCGTTG
>JANXLS010000634.1 GCA_025355035.1 Planctomycetota bacterium
CTCCGAACGCGAAGCGATGTTGCACGCCGTTGGCGTGAAGACGCTTGACGATCTGTTTAGTCACCTCCCTGCAGAAGTGAAAGCGGCTCCGTTTAATCTGCCCAAGGGATTGGGTGAGATGGAACTCAGCACCGAAATGGCCCGCCGCGCGCGCAAGAATCGCTCCGCAAGCAGCCTCGTCTGCTTCCTCGGTGCCGGTGCGTACGACCACTTCATTCCGCCCGTTGTCGATCAACTGATTCTTCGCGGTGAGTTGTACAGCGCTTATACGCCGTACCAGCCCGAAATCAGCCAAGGCGTGTTGCAGATCATTTATGAATTTCAGAGTTTGATTGCGACGCTTTGCGGTTGCGACGTCTCGAACGCCAGCCTGTACGACGGGGGGACAGCAGTTGTCGAAGGCTGTCAGATGGCGTTGCGCCACACGGCGCGTACCGTGGTTGTGATCGACGGCGCGCTGCATCCGAATTATATCCACACCGTCAAATCACTCTTGTTTGTCCAGAACGTCGAAGTTCAAATCGTCTCTCCGAAGCCGGGCGAATTCAAGAGCAATCTCGACGGACTGGCCAAAGCGGCGAACGACTCGGTTGCCGCTATCGTCGTCGGTTATCCGAATTTTTACGGGTCGATCGCGGATCTGCGCAGCCTCTCGGAAGCGGTCCACGCACAGGGCGCGCTGTTAGTTGCCGCAAGCAATCCGTTCGCGTTCGGATTGATCGAAGCGGCCGGGCATTTGGGTGCGGACATCGTCTGCGGCGAAGCGCAAGCACTGGGTGTTCCGCTTCAGTACGGCGGTCCCTACCTCGGCTACCTGGCCTGCACCAAAGCACTCGTCCGCAAAATGCCGGGACGCCTTGTCGGCCAGACGCTCGACGTTCAAGGTCGCCGCGCATTCACGTTAACCTTACAAGCTCGCGAACAGCACATCCGCCGCGAAAAAGCGACCAGCAACATCTGTACGAACGAAGCGCTCTGCGCGATGATGGCACACTTCTTCATGTGCTGCGTCGGCCCGACAGGCTTGCGCCGGGCAGGCGAATTGAGCGCCGGCAAAACGCAGTTGCTCCGTGAAAAACTGAGCGCGACAAAGGGCGTCAAACACGTTTCGGAATACCCGGTCTTCAATGAATTCGTCTACGAAACCGAAAAGCCCGCAGCGGCCGTGCTCGATGCGCTCTTGCAGCGCGACATACTCGGCGGCTTAGATCTGGGCAAATACGACCCGGCCCGGTCGCACCAGATTCTGGTTGCGGTGACCGAGAAGCGAAGCATAGAAGAGATTGAGGCTTATGTGAAAACAGTGGGCGCAATCAACTGAGATTGACAGCCTGCGAACAGTCCCTGATTCGAGTCCTATTTGAACACAGAAAACCAGGAATAAAAAAGTGGAATTAATCTTCGAAAAGTCGCACAAGGGTCGTACCGGAAATTACTATCCTGCAGAAACGCCGGAAGGCGTGAAGACGCCCGAGCAGATTCTTCCCGCGGGATTGCTGCGCAAAAATCCGCCAGCGTTGCCGGAGGTCAGCGAGCTTGAATTCGTCCGGCATATCCTCGCACTCTGCCGACGGCAAGTGGGCATCGACAGCACCTTCTATCCGCTCGGGTCCTGCACGATGAAGTACAACCCGAAGATCAATGAAGCGGTTGCGCGCGATCCGGGGTTTGCGATGATGCACCCGCTGCAGTCGGACGAAACGGCGCAGGGCACGCTGGAGTTGCTGTACGAACTCGAGCGCGGCTTGAGTGAAATTACCGGTATGGACGAGGTCACGCTCAATCCTCTGGCGGGCGCGCATGGCGAGTTGACCGGCATCATGCTGATCAAAGCGTATCATGAATCGCGCGGCGACACGAAGCGCACGAAAGTGCTGGTCCCGACGGCAGCGCACGGAACGAATCCGGCGAGCGCGGCGTTGTGCGGATATGACGTTGTCTCGATTCCGGGCACGGACGCGGGCGAGGTCGATCTGGCAGGACTCGACGCGGCATTGGACGACACCGTCGCGGCGTTGATGCTGACGAACCCCAACACGCTGGGGTTGTTCGAATCGCAGATCCGCCTGATTCAAAAGAAAGTCCACGATGCGGGCGGATTGCTGTATTACGACGGCGCGAATTTGAACGCGATTCTCGGCGTCGCTCGTCCGGGCGACATGGGTTTCGATGTCGTCCATTTGAATCTGCACAAAACGTTTTCGACGCCGCACGGAGGCGGTGGCCCGGGTGCGGGTCCGGTCGGCGTGAAAGAACGCCTGCGACCGTTCCTTCCTGTTCCGTTCGTCAAGAAGAACGGCTCTAAATTCGCACTGTGTGAAGACAAGCCGCAGACGATTGGGCGCGTCTCAACGTTCCAGGGCAACGCGAACGTACTGGTCCGCGCCTACACGTACATGCGTCACCACGGCACGGATGGCCTGCCGGAAATTGGCAAGAACGCAGTGCTGAACGCCGCGTATGTTTTCCAGCGACTCGCCAAGACTTACGCGCGGCCCATGGCATCGCCGTGCATGCACGAATTCATCATCCAGCCCACCGAAGAGATGCTCAAGAAAGGCGTCCGAACGCTGCATATTGCAAAGCGCTTGATCGATTTCGGATTCCATCCCCCAACGATTTATTTCCCGCTAGTCGTCAAAGAAGCGATGATGATCGAACCGACAGAAACCGAGAGCAAAGCGACGCTCGACAAATTCTGCGAGGCGATGGAAGCGATTGCCAAGGAAGCGATCGATACGCCGGAATTGGTGATTGGCGCGCCGCACACGACGGTTGTCGGGAAAGTGGATGAAACGAAGGCGGCGAAAGACTTGGATCTGCGCTTCTGCGGATGTGATTAATTGAACAAAGCGCGGATTTCGGAACCGCACAAGAACCGCGAACGCGGGGGAGCGGCGCTCGCATCTTCGGCGACAATGGCGCTCCCTTGGGGTCGCGTTTCTTGAATGATTCTTAATCTGTTTGCGACGCCATTCCGACTTGACAACGTCGCTGTTGTGCTAGAATTCTTCCTATTCTTTGAATTCCATATTTCCCTTTTCCGGAGGTTCTACATGAACACACGAGGTGTACTCGTCGAATTCATCGGCACGTTCATTTTTTTAGTCGTCATTGGTTTGGCTGTCGTGGCACCGGCAACAGGAGTTTCGGCTCCAAAGGCCGGTGATTTCGCTCCAATTGCAATCGGCTGCATGCTGATGGTGTTGGTGTACGGCGGGGGGCATATCTCCGGCGGACATTACAATCCCGCCGTTACGCTCGGCGTATTCCTGCGCGGCAAATGCCCAGGGGTTGACGTGGCTCCATACATGATCGCTCAGTGTGTCGCGGCCGTGCTCGGTGGATTATTGGTGAACTACTTAAAGGGCAACCCAGGTGCCGCTCCAGCAAATCCGCATTTCGACGTCACGAAAGCCCTGATCGTTGAATTCATCTTCACGTATTTCCTTGTCAACAACGTGTTAAACACCGCCACGTCCAAGAAAAACGCGGGCAATTCGTACTACGGTCTGGCGATCGGTTTCACGGTTGTCGTCGCGGCGTTCGCCGCGGGCGGCATCTCCGGCGGCGCGTTCAATCCAGCGGTTGCATGCGGCATTACGACAATGGGCTTGAGTCCCATCGCCAACATCTGGATCTTCGTCGTGCCGAATTTACTCGCGGCAATCGCTGCCGCTGGCGTGTACAAATTCGTGAACCCGGACGAGATGTAAGACGTCTTACGGTTGGCATGTCGAGTTAAAAATGGAGAGCCTTTCGGGGCTCTCTTTTTTATAAACGGATTTGGGATTCACATCGGATCACACAAATCGTATAGCCTAAGGCTGAACAAATAACC
>JANXLS010000635.1 GCA_025355035.1 Planctomycetota bacterium
GATAAAAACTCTCCACGTATCCAAACTCGCCGACGCTTACCCGAAAAAAGTGATCCTTCGTCCCAGCCAGCGTCGCTTCATCCACCCGCGCCGTGTATCGCCCATCCTCGGGAATCTTGAACGCCAGCAGCGGCTCGGCACCGACATCGTTCTGCACCGGCGCAACGCGCTTGCCATGATCATTGCTGAGTTTGATTGTCACCCGCGCCTTCGATTTCAAACTGCTCGTCGCCACGTCAAACACAATCGTCTGCCCCGCCTTCACGACAAAACGAAACACGTTCGCATCCCCGGGCTTTTTAAATTCGCCCCAAACCGAAGCCGGCAGCACCACGTCCTGAAGGTCACCCGCCATCCCGTTCGTCTCACGCGCGGACACTTGCGGAAGATCGTCGATGAATAGCGTCTGCTTCAAACTCTCGCCCGACGCGCTGACAACCGACACGTCCACGCTCCCGCGCGGCGTCGTTGCATCCGGCGTCACCATCGCCCACACCCCGTCCAGCGTCGCACCTTCCCCCATCAATTCGCTCTTGATCGTCATCGAACCGATTTTCACCGCCGTCACGTCGACCAGATTCTTCCCGCTCAACTTGATCTTCGTCGCCACCCCGCGTTGAATCCCGCGCGGAAAAATCCCAGTCAATTCCCCCTTCTTGACCTTCCCGGTCATTGCATCCATTTCAGCAAACGAGCCATCAATTCGCCCAACCAACACACTCTTTCCATCCGCCGAAACGCTCAACCCCGTGACCCAATCCGGCTGCATATCGAAGACAATCTTCTGCGCAACTTTTTCCGCGCTCCACGACTTCACCGCCCGATCTTCCCCGCTCGAATAAATCGTCTTCCCGTCTGGAGAATACGCCAGCTTCAGTACTGCCCCTTCATGCGCAAAAACTGCCTCCTGAAGTGGATTCGTCCCATCCAACGCCGTCTCGCCAATCTTCCACATCCGAATCCGGCTGTCCGCCCCGCCCGCGATCAAAACCGTTCCATCCGGACTGAACGCGCACGCGTTCTGCTCCTTCAGCGGCTGCGACAGCGTGTCCAGCCGATTGCCCGTCGCCGTCTCCCATAATTTCACCGTCCGATCCCCGCTCGCACTCGCCAGCACCTTTCCATCCGGGCGAAACGCCAGTGAAAAAATCGCGCCGTTATGCCCGCTCAAAACACGCGGCTCGCCCGGCCCCTTCTCGCCAATATTGGCATAGATATTCCACAACATGATCTTCTGATCGTAACTCCCCGTCGCCAACAGCGAGCCGTCCGGCGAAATCGCCGCTGCGTAAATCGCATCCGTGTGTCCCGTCCAAGCGCGAATCAGTTTCCCGTCCGACGTGTTCCACAGTTTAATCTCACCCGAAACACCAGCGGTCCCCGCGACGGTCGCAAGCATCTTGCCGCTTTTCGAAAACGCGACCGCATTGACCGCTCCAGTGTGCCCGGTCAATTTCGCTCTCAATACCAGCGTCCCGGCCTCGCGCAATTCCACATCGCCGTGCCGCGCAATCGCGACCAATTTCGCCGGGATGGATTCGCCAATCGCCAGGATCGGTTTCTTCGGAGTCACCTTCGGTTTGATCTTCGGAATATCGCCCTTCGGCACGATCACCACGTCATCTTTCGGCGCCAGCGCCCCCGCATCGATCCACTTTTTGATCGTCACGATCTCGTCCGCAGTCAACTTCTTCCGCTTCCCCGGCGGCATGACTTCTTTCGCCGAGCTGTCGATTAATCGCACCAACAAACTTCCCGCGCTTTTGCCCGGAAGAATCGCCGCCCCGCTCTCACCACCTTTCAGCAATGTCGCATGCCGCTCCAACACCAACCCGCCATCCGGATCGTCATGCCCGTGGCAGCTCAAACAATACTTGGCAAAGATCGGCGCCACATCCGCGCCAAACTCCGGCCCCTCCCCCGCCCGCGCAAACGCCGACGCAACGAGACTCACGACAAGTCCAATAGCAAATCGACCCTCAATCACCGATTTCATGTGAGACACACCTAACCCTTCCAGTTTTTTTCAACAATACAGCTCTCATTAATACGCTGAATAGCCGTCAAAATCGGCATCCGTTCAAGAACCACGTGACCCTCTCTCCCAATCTCCGGTTACCAGCGATAGGCCCAACTGCCGCCGCGTCATCGCCTCCCGCCGGAATCACAGTCCATGTTGATCACGCTCATCTTGCTCTACCTCGCCATCCAGTTCGCGGCCGCATGGGCGATCAGTCGGACGAAAATGAACGACAGCCTCCGCCAAATTGCAATCGTCGCCCTGATGCTCGCAAGCTACCTGTGGGCACACTACGTCAACGTCGCCGCGATCTACAAATTCCTCCCGGCGAAATTCGGCGTCGTCTTTTACAACCCACTCCCGCTCATCCTGACCTGCATCTTCGCGCTGCTCATCGCCAACCAAACGCGCCGTATCGTTCGCATCGCCGTTTACACAACGTTGTGGCTTCTCGTGAACGGCTACTTTTTCAGCCCAGCGTTTTACAACCCGGTTCAATGCCAGGATCGTTGGGACGGAATCTGTTGTCTTCAGACGACCGACAGTACCTGCGCCGCCGCAGCGTCCGCTACGCTGCTGAAACTCCACGACATTCCAACAACTGAAGACGAAATGAAGAACCGCTGCATGGCCAGCACGCACGGCACATCGTTCGAAGGAATTTATTTGGGCCTTGCCGAAATGGCCGAACTCCGCGGCAAACGCATCGACGTGGACATCCTCACATTCGACGATTTTATCGCGAAGAATGAAAACGCCCTTGTGCTGCTGATGCTCAACGATGAACTCGACAAGATCGATCACCGTTACTCGCGCGATTGGGGCTGGATCGTCGGCACGGTCCACTCCGTCGTCTTCCTCGGCAAAGCCGACGAAAACCACGTCTGGATCGCCGATCCCGGAACCGGCCTGGAGAAATGGAAACTCGAAGGCCTCCGAAACCTCTGGCGCGACACCGCCCTGTTCGTACGCTGAATAAACGTTCGCAGGCGTGTCGATTTCAGCCAATCAGTCGCAGTTAATTATTGTGTGGAGTATTACGGAGGATAGTTTCGCTCGCGACTTCGCGGCTGTGATTCCGAAGTCCAACGCACAGCCGTTTAAATAACAAATCACAAATGTCAAATCACCAATGCCAAATAGGCGCAACACGCCTTTAAGCATCGTTGTCCGTTTCAGCGCCTTCAGCCAAGTCGTCAAGTTCATCGCCTTCCTCGTGGCGGCGAATTTCAGCGAGTTCCTGGCATTTGATGCAGAGCGTCACATACGGAAGAAACTTCAGGCGCTCGACACCGATCGGCTTGTTGCACATTTCGCACGTGCCGTAAGTGCCATTGTCGATCTTCTCAATCGCGCGTTCAATTTCTTCCGCTTCGACGGTTTCGCTCTCGGCGATGCGCAGAGCCAAATCACCTTCGGCGGCGTCGGACGCCATGTCGGACGTATCATTGATGTGCGCCAGATCGCGTTCGCTCGCTCCGCGCACTTCATGATCGATGTCCCTGCGCATTTCGCCCAGCATCGTTTGAAGCCGCGCACGAATTTCCAGCATTTCCTTGCTGATCTTGATCGGAACAACGCGAACCGGCACAGCAGGCGTTTTTCGTTCGATGATTCGAACTACGGGACGATTCGATTCGCTTTTCTTGCTCTTGACCTTCTTCTTGCTCTTGGCTTTTTCAGACGTTTTCAGCGGAGAATCCTTTTTTACCGAAGCTTTGATTTTTTCGGGGGCGCGTACAGCGGATGCTTTCGGCGCTTTGTAAACAGAAGCCTTGGACGACGATATCGGTGGCGTTTTAGTAGGCTTGGCCGCAACCTTCATTTTACTCGGCTTTGCCACTGGCGTTTTGGATACAGGTTTAATTTTGGCGGATGCCTTCGCTTTAGGCGCGGCCGCCGAAGGCGCTTTCACGGCTTTCTTGACGGGTTTTGCCGGGGGAGCAGCATGCTTGGCCACTTTAGTCTTGTTAGTGGACGCGCTTTTCTTTACGCCGCTCGAATTGCTGACCTTTTTCATTTTCGTCGACATGGCTCCTCCGAAATACTCCGTTGCAAAAGGCAGAGGACGTTAATCGTCGCCTGCCATGATGTCAAGTCATTATCGGCTAAAATTGCGCAAGTGTTCAATACTGATCTGTGAATTCGTTGGCTTTTGCATCGGCAAAGTGTAGAGTGAGGCCCTTTATTGCCGCTCGGAATGTCCTTCCGCCCTGTCGCGGAACGGCCGTACCGCGCACCACTGGAGTCGATCATGAATAAAGTCCTGCTGCACGCAGTTGTGTGCGCATTGCTTGCCGCCGCTTCGTTGCGCGCGGAAGAACCCAAGAAACCCGTCGATGCGCCCAAAGCAGAAGGTCCCAAAGTCGATTTAAAGACCGACAAAGATATCGCAAGCTACGCGCTCGGGTTGAACTATGGCAGCGGTGCCAAACAGCAGTTTGGAGACGATATCGATTACGTCGCGATGGCCGCCGCGTTCAAGGACGCGATCAATGGCGTCGAATCGAAAATGACTCCGGAAGATGCTGCCAAGTGCCGCGCCCAGTTCATGGAATTCGCCAAGAAAAAGCAAGCAGGCGACAAAGCCGTTGTCCTTGAAAACAAAGCCGGCGTCAGCGCGTTGCTCGGACAGAACGTGGGCAGCAAGTTGTCCGTAGCCAAGGACGTGCTCAACACCGAATTGACCGTCCAGGCGTTCATTTCGGGCACAAAGGGTGAAAACGGCGGATTTGACGTCGCGGCCAACCAGGAAAAGATTCAGAAGTACCTCCAGGGCGCTCAGGAATCCATCATGGCGAAAGCGAAGGAATCCGGCGTCAAGAACCAGAAGGACGGCGAAGCGTTCCTCGCCGACAACAAGAAAAAAGACGGCGTCAAAGTCACGCCCAGCGGTTTGCAGTACAAGATTCTCTCCGAAGGAAAAGGCGAGATCCCGAAGGCAACCGACAAAGTTAACGCACGCTATGAAGG